>DASQDJ010000187.1:0-2462 GCA_035634215.1 Solirubrobacterales bacterium
GTGGAAGCGCAGCTGCGGGCGGTGGGCCTCGACGAAGCTGCGGTAGGGGGGAGAGCCGTCTTCCTCGACCGAGGCCGCCTTGGCGCTCGCCTGGTCCTCGCGCCAGGTTGCCGTCTGCACTGCCTTCCAGAGCGAGACCGCCTGGCGGACCTTGTTGGCGCGGACCACGCGGACGAAGGTGAGGTCCGGGAAGACGGTGGGAGGAGCTCGGCGAGGGGGACGTCGCGGTAGGCGGGGACGTTGCGCAGGAGGCTGACGAACTCGCCGAAGTAGCCCCACATCAGCTTCGCCCCGAAGACGCCGTTGGGGGTCGTCCCCGTCTCCATCGCCCATTCCAGGTAGCGGTCGTAGGCGGCGCGGCTCCTGAGGGGGGAGCGCGGCTGGGGGTCGGAGCCGACGCTGCGCTCGCCGAGGTGGTCGCGGATCGACTGGTCCTCGACGCCGAGGAAGTATTCCTCGGGGCGGCGAGGGCGCCCGCTATGCCGCAGCGCCTCGAAGTACTCCTCCGGGCGGCCGGCGACGCCGGTTTCCTCCAGCGCGTGGCAGACGAGGGTGCTGCCGCTGCGCGGGGTCGCGCAGACGAGGTAGGAGCGATCGGGTTGTGCTTGGGCGGCCATGATTCCTAACTATCCTGGTCAACAAGATAGTAAACACGTGAGGGCCGCTGGCGGTGGGGAGCGTCAAGGCCGAGACCACGGCCGCTCCATCCAGGTGAGGCAGGTCCAGCCGGGGATGACCTGCCCCAGCGGGTCGCGGCTCTCGCCGTGGGCGAAGGTGCAGAGGCCGCAGTTGTGGGAGCCGAGGTTCCACAGCCCCGCCGCCATCGGGGCCTCGAAGCCCTCGCCGAGGACCGAGTCGAGGAGGAAGAAGCGGAGGAAGATGCCGTGGGTGATCAGCAGCGGCAGCTCGCCGTCGGCGCCGGACTCGAGCTCGGCCTTCAGCCGCCGCACGCGCGCGACCGCCTGCTCGAAGGTCTCGCCCGAGGTCAGCTCGCCGGTGTAGTCGATCTCCTCGGCGTCGAGGCCGAGCGCGTCGCCGACCGCCTGCGCCGTTTCCCGCGCCCGCCGCAGCGGACTGCTCAGCAGCTTCGTCACCCCGAGGTCCCGCAGGCCGGCGCCGGCGGCGTGGGCCTGTTCGACGCCCTTCTCGGTCAGCCGGTCGCTGTCGGAGTGCGGCGCCGGCTCGCCGCTGCGGGCGGCATTGTGGACCGACTCCCCGTGGCGGAGGAAGAGCGCGCGCATCAGTCGGCCGCGGGGGCGGCGCCGGCGACGACGTTGACAAAGTTCTCCAGGTGTTTGGTCGTCCAGCACTCGAAGGCGCCGTCGCAGTGGCGCTCGTAGGCCGCCATCACCGAGTCGCCGTAGTTCCAGTAGAGCTTCGGCTCGGGGTTGAGCCAGAACAGCCGGCCGGCCCGCTCGGCGATCTGGGCGAAGACCTCGGCGTGGGGCTCGCGGCCGTTGGTGCGGGCGTCGCCGAGCACGATCACCGTCGAGCGCGGGTCGAGCTCTTCGGAGATCTCGCCGAGGAACTCGAGCCAGACGCGGCCGTAGTCGGTGTAGCCGGAGACGTCGGCGACGCCGCCCTCGCTGGAGATCTTCTGCGCCACCGCGGCGAAGTCGCGCTCGTGCTCGAAGACGTCCGTCACCTCGGAGATCCGCTCGATGAAGACGAAGCTGCGCAGCTTGCGGAAGGAGTCGTGGAGGGCGTGGAGGACCGAGAGGAAGAAGACGCTCGCCGAGGTGACCGAGGTGGAGACGTCGCAGAGGACGTAGATCTCCGGGCGCCGCGGCCGCTTCGGCCGGTAGCGCAGCCGCAGCGGCACGCCGCCGGTCTCCAGGGAGGCGCGCATCGTCCGCCGCACGTCGACCATCTGCCCCTTCTTGCGGCCGCGCTGCTCGTGGCCGAGGGTGGCGAGGCGGCGCTTCATCTGCGAGACCGCGCGATGGACGGCGGCGAGGTCCTGGGTCGGGCTCGTCGGCAGCGCCCGGTCGCGCTCGGCCAGCGGCCGCGCGGGGGGCAGGGTCTCGGTGCGCTCGATCAGGTCGCGCTCGAGCTCGCGCCGCAGGTGGCGCTCGAAGCCGGTCAGCTGGTCGCGGTCGATCCGCGGCCGCTCGCTGCCGTCCTCGGCCGGCGGCTGGCTGCCGGCGGTGAGGCCGAGGGTGCGGCGGATCCGCTGGACGTCGACGCCGACCACGCCGGAGCCCTCGGCGCGGCCGAAGGCGGCGATCGCCAGCCGCGCGAGGTCACGCATCGCGTCCTCGTCCTCGGCTGCCATCGCTTCGCGGATCGACTCGCTGAGCTCGTCCATGTCGAAGCGCTCGCCGTCCCCGGCGGAGGGGCCGCCCTCGGCGTGCTCGGTGACGCCGCGCTGCACCGCCTCGGCCTCGGCGGTGCGGAAGAAGTAGCGGTCGAAGAGCAGCTCGAAGAGGCGACGGTCGTCCTGGGACTTGGCGATCGTCGTC
>DASQDJ010000188.1:0-10221 GCA_035634215.1 Solirubrobacterales bacterium
TAGGGGTGCCGTCGGGGGTTGTCCTTTGGAAGGTGAGGTTATGGCTTCCTGGGAAGGACTCTGTGCCCTCTATTTTCAAGAAATCGGTCGGAGGAGTAGCAACAAAATGACTGTTGATCGGGGTCGTCGCCGAGGCGTTCATCGCTGCGAACGCGCTCGTCGCCATTACGGCGAGGATCCCCAGACCGAGGACCTTGAGTTTGAGGCTCATCTTGTTCCCTTTCTCTTTGATGGTTGGGCCGCGCGTGGAATGGCTCCTCTTCGCGCCCCTGTCCCCCTTTGGGACAGCCCAACCCATAAGAGATTCCTGAGTGAACCGTCAAGACGGCGCTGTTTATTCGGCTTTTGCGGCCTCGGAGAGAGCGGCCGGCGAATGTCTTTGCCTGGAAACCACCGTGCGAGTGTTTTGCGCGCGTGCCGTTTCGTGCGCCGCGCGATTCCGCCCGCTCGCGGCTTCGATTGTTCTATAAAGGACGCTTAAAAGCTCGACTCCGTGCCGGATGGCGCAGCTAACATCGGTTCGATGGCCGTAGGCAATGGCACGTTGCAGGAGGGGCGTATCCTCGTTGTCGAGGACGATGAGGAGATCGTGGCAGTCCTGCTGCGCTCGCTCCGTGGGGAGGGGTACGACGTACGGGCGGCGCGGGACGGGGTCGAGGCGTTGGACGTGGCCTATGGCTTCTCCCCTGACCTGGTGGTGCTCGACCTGGGTCTCCCCCGCCTCGACGGCGTCGAGGTCAGTCAGCGGCTGCGGGCTGAGGGTGACGTGTCGATCCTGATGCTCACGGCGCGGGCCGAGGTCGAGGACCGCGTGGCGGGCCTCGACAGCGGTGCCGACGACTATCTCGTCAAGCCGTTCGAGCGCAAGGAGCTATTGGCACGGATCCGGGCATTGTTGCGGCGCCGTCCCCCGCGTGGCGCCGCTTCGCTCCAGGTAGCCGACCTGACACTCAATCCCGCCACGCGCGAGGTCAGGCGCGGTGAGCGAGAGGTGGAGCTGACCGCGCGTGAGTTCGAGCTGCTCGAATACCTGATGCGCAACGAGCGGCTCGTCGTCTCGCGCGAGCGGCTGCTCGACGAGGTCTGGGGGTACGACCCGATGGCAGCGACGAACACGATCGACGTCTTCATCTCCAACCTTCGCCGCAAGCTCGAGTCCGGCGAGGAGAAGCGGCTCCTCCACACCAAACGTGGCGCCGGCTACGTCCTCAAGGAGTAAGGCTGCTCCCCCGCCTCCGAGACAAGCTCCGTCCCTCTAACTGGACCGTTCGGTGGCGCCTCGCCATCACCTCGGCCGGGCTCAGCCTCGCGATCCTGCTGATCTTCGGAGGTGTGATCGGAAGCGTCGCCACCGACCGCATCCGCGACGACTTCAACCGTGAGATCGACAACGCGGCCCAGGCGCTCGCCGCCGAATTGAGCATCGTCAACACGCCGACCGGATCGCTGCTGATTCGCGGCCCCGGGCTCGACGACTTCGCGCTGCCCAACGACGCCAGCGTCCGTGTGTTCGACGCGGGGGGCGCGCTACTCACGCAGAGCACCGGCGCGGCCAGGCTCGGGCCTCCGCAGGCCGGAGCCGCCGAGGTGAACGGGCTGCGGGTCGCGACGGCCCCGGTCTCGAACGAAAGCGGCGCCCTTACCGGCTATGTCCAGTACGGGCGCGGCATCGAGCACCTGGACTCCACGGTCGGCCGCCTCTGGCTGTTCGTGGCGGCCGGGATCCTCGGCGGAACGGTGCTCGCGGCGTTCGCCGGCGCGGCCATCGCCAACCGGGCGATGCGGCCGATCTCGTCGCTGACTGCGACCGCGCGCAAGATCGCCGAGACCGGCGATCCGTCGAGTCACATGCCCGAGCCCCGGGTCGACGACGAGGTGGGAGAGCTGGCCCGCACTCTGGAGCGAATGCTCCGGCCGCTGCGCCAGCAGCGTGAGTTCGTCGCCGACGCATCGCACGAGCTGCGCACGCCGCTGACCAGCGTCATCGCCAACCTCGAGCTGCTGCAGATCGCCCTCGACGACCCCGGCCGCGAGGAGGAGCGAGCGATGGTCGACGGGGCACTCCGCTCCTCCCAGCGGATGAGCCGTCTCGTCTCCGACCTGCTCCTCCTCGCCCGCGCCGATGCGGGCCGGGTCGCCGCCCGCACGCCATGCGACCTCGCCGAGATCGCGCGGGCCGCCGCCGCCGAGGTCGCTCCCACCGTCGGCGAACGGGATCTGCGCGTCGCCGGCAACACCTCCCTGCCGATCGACGGCAATCCCGACGAGCTGCACCGCCTGGTGGTCAACCTGCTCGGCAACGCCGCCCACCACACCCCACCCGGCTCACGCATCGAGCTTCGCCTCCACGGCGAGGGCCGCCACGCGGTCCTCGAGGTCGCCGACAACGGGCCCGGTGTCCCACCCGGGCTGCGCGAGCGGATCTTCGACCGCTTCGTCCGCGGCGACGGGCCCGCCGACACCGCCGTCAGCGGAGGCAGCGGCCTCGGCCTCGCGATCGTGAGGGCGGTCGCGCGCTCGCATGGCGGCGACGCGGAAATTGGGGAGTCCGACCTCGGCGGCGCGCTCTTCCGCGTGCGCCTGCCGCTGCGCTCGGCTCAGACCTCGACGACGACCGGCAGCACCATCGGTCGCCGCCGCAGCTTCTCGTAGACCAGCCGGCCGATCGCGTCGTGCAGGTCTTCCTGGATCAGGTGCACCTCGCGGCTGCCGGCCTCGGCGGCCTCCTCGAGGCAGTCCTCGACGATGTCCTGGAGGTCTTCGACCAGGGCGTCGGCCTCCTCGACGAACGGGACGCCGCGGAAGATCACCTCGGGGTCGGCGACGACGCTGCCGTCGTCGGATGAGATCGTCGCGACGACGATGAAGATGCCGTCTGCCGAGATCTCGCGCCGGTCTCGCAGGGCGACGTCGTCGGGCTCCCCCACGTTGACGCCGTCGACGAACATGACGCCCGTGTGGACGTCCTCGCCGAAGCGGGCGCCGCTCGCGTCGATCTCCAGCGGCAGCCCGTTGCGGCCCTGGAAGATCCTCTCCTCCTCGATCCCCACCGATGTCGCCAGCTGCTTGTGCAGCCGCAGCCGCTGGTGGTCGCCGTGGACGGGCAGGACGTAGCGCGGTTTGGTCAGGTTGAGCATCAGCTTCAGCTCCTCCTGCCAGCCGTGCCCCGAGGCGTGGATCGGAGCGTCCTTCGCCGTGATCACCGTGGCGCCGATCTCGTAGATCCGGTCGATCGTCTCGTTGACCGCGCGCTCGTTGCCCGGCACGGGCGTCGCCGAGAAGACCACCGTGTCGCCGGAGTGCAGCTCGACGTCGCGATGGTCGTTGTTGGCCATCCGCCGCAGCGCCGAGAGCGGCTCGCCCTGGCTGCCGGTCGAGATCACGATCACCTTCTCGTCCGGGAAGTCCTCGATCTCCTTCGGCTGGATGAACAGCCCCGGTGGCGCCTTGGCGATCCCCAGATTGGAGGCGATGTTGAAGTTCTTGCGCATCGAGCGACCGACCAGCGCCACCCGCCGGTCGAGCCGGACCGCCGCGTCGATCACCTGCTGGACGCGGTGGATGTTCGACGCGAACGAGGTGACGATGATCCTTCCCCGGCGCGCCGCGAAGGTCTCGAGCAGGGCCGGCCCGACGCTCGACTCCGAGGGGGCGATTCCCGGCCGGTCGGCGTTGGTCGAGTCGCCGCAGAGCAGCAGCAGGCCTTCGCGGCCGAGCTCGGCGAGCCGGGCGACGTCGGCGGGCCGCCCGTCGACCGGCGTCTGGTCGAACTTGTAGTCGCCGGTCATCAGCAGCTTGCCCAGCTCGGTGCCGACGATCACGCCCCGCATGTCGGGGATCGAGTGCGAGAGGTGGACCAGCTCGAGCTCGAAGGGCCCAGCCTGCACCCTGACGCCCGGGTCGAGGTCCTCGAGCGGCACGTCCTTGAGCCGGTGCTCGTCGAGCTTCGAGCGCACCATCGCGATCGTCAGCTGCCCGCCGTAGATCACCGGCGGCGAGCCGATCTCGCGCAGGACGTAGGGCAGCGCCCCGACGTGGTCCTCGTGGCCGTGGGTCAGGACGATCGCCTCGATGTCGTCGGCGCGGTCGCGCAGGTAGGAGAAGTCGGGCAGGACGAGGTCGATCCCGAGCATCTCGGCCGTCGGGAACATCAGGCCGGTGTCGACGACGACGATCCGGCCGCCGTACTCGATCACCGTCATGTTCTTGCCGATCTCCCCCAACCCGCCGAGGGGCAGCACGCGCAGCTTCCCCGCCATGGCTAGAGGCCGGCGCTCTCGAGGCCGCGCCGCACGGCCTCGCGCTGCTCGCGGTCGACTGGGACGAGCGGCAGCCGCAGCCGGTCGGACGGGATCAGGTCGCGCATCGCCAACGCCGCCTTCACCGGCATTGGGTTCGTGGTCACCGACAGCCCCTCGTAGAACGGCCGCAGGCCGGCGTCGATCTCGCGCGCACGCTCCATGTCGCCGTTCTGCGCCGCGTCCCACATCTGACGCATCTGGTTCCCGGCCAGGTGCGACGCGACCAGGATCCCCCCCGCTCCGCCGATCTCCAGGGTGCGCAGGAAGACGTCGTCGTTGCCGGCCAGGACCGCCAGCCCCTCGATCGGCTCCAGCTCGTCGTTGTTGGCCTGCTTGACCGCGACCACGTTGTCGATCGAGGAGAGCTCGCCGAGGAAGGCCGGCTCCATGTTGATCACGACCCGGGCCGGGATGTTGTAGACGATCATCGGCAGCTCGGGCACCGCTTCGGCGACCGCCTCGAAGTGGGCGCGCAGGCCGGCCGGGTTGGGCTTGTTGTAGTAAGGAGCGACGACCAGCGACGCTTCGGCACCCGCGTCGGCGGCCGCCTTGGTCAGCTCGCACGAGTGGCGCGTGTCATTGGTGCCCGTGCCGCAGACGATCGTCGCCTCGCCGCCGATCTCCTCGACCACGGCCCGCAGCAGCGAGATCTGCTCCTCGTCGGTCAGCGTCGGGCACTCGCCCGTCGTGCCGGCGACCACGACGCCGTGCGAGCCGTTCTCGACAAGGTGCCTGGCGAGCCGGCGGGCGGCCGCCTCGTCGACCGAGCCGTCCTCCCCGAACGGGGTCGCCATCGCCGTGATCACTCCTCGAATCGCTTGCATCGGCGCCAGCGTATCTACAGGAGCTTCTCGAGGCCGACGGTGAACCGGTCCGGCAGCTCGCCGACCCGGCGGACGGCGAGCAGGACGCCGGGCATGAAGGAGCGGCGGTCGATCGAGTCGTGGCGCAGCGAGAGGGTCTGCCCCTCGCCGCCGAAAATCACTTCCTGGTGGGCGACGAGCCCCGGCAGCCGCACCGAGTGGATCGGCTCGTGGACGTTGCCGCCCGCCTCGTCGATCAGCTCGGCGGTGCGCACGGCGGTCCCCGATGGCGCGTCGAGCTTGCGGTCGTGGTGCAGCTCGACGATCTCGCACTCGGGCATGTGACGGGCCGCCAGTTGCGCCGCCTGCATCAGCAGCACGGCGCCGATCGCGAAGTTGGGCGCGACGAAGCAGTTGGCGGTCGAGGCCTCGGCCGCGCGCCGCGTCGCGTCGAGGTCGAAGCCGGTCGTGCCGACGACGACGTGGACACCAGCGCCGAGACAGGCTTCGACGTTGCCGAGCGCCGTGTCGGGCGTCGTGAAGTCGACGACGACGTCGGTCTCTCCCAGGACCGCGCCAAGCTCGACGCCGAGCGCCGGGTCCACCTTCGCCGCAAGCGCGGTGTCGTCGGCACCTTCGACTGCCTCGCAGACTGCTTGCCCCATTCTCCCGGCGGCGCCGGAGACCGCGACCCGGATCACGCGACAGCGAGCTCCTCGCTCACAGGGGCCAGCGCCTTGCGGAAGCGGCTCTCCTCGCGCCCCACGCAGGCTGCCGAGAGCCGGCCCGCCCCGTAGAGCTCCCGCGCCAGCGCGGTCAGGTCGTCGACGCTGACCGCGTCGACCCGCGCCAGCATCGAGTCGAGGCTTTCGATCGGCAGGCCGAACAGGGTTGCCCGGGAGATCCGCGACATCCGCGCCGCCGTCGACTCCGACGACAGCACCAGCCGCCCCTTGACGTTCTCCTTGGCGCGATTCAGCTCCTCGGCGGAGACCGGCTCGGAGCGCAACCGCGCCATCTCGGCGCCGATCACCGCGCAGGCCTCCTCGACGTTGTCCTCGCGCGTGCCGACGTAGGTCGCGATCAATCCCGAGTCGGTGTACTGCTCGTTGTAGGAGCCGACGGCGTAGGCCAGCCCCCGCTTCTCGCGCACCTCGCGGAAGAGCCGCGAGGAGGTCGAGCCGCCGAAGATCGAGTCGAGCACGGCCAGGGCGAAGCGACGGTCGTCCTCGCGGACGATTCCGGGCGCCCCGAAGCAGATGTGGTACTGCTCGGTGTCCTTGGGATAGAAGCGCAGGCGCGCGGACCCGTCGGGGCTTTGGGTCGGCTCCGTGCCGTTGCCGCCCGAGGGCGGCGAGACCAGCCGCTCGGCGAGCGCGACGATCCGCTCGTGCTCGAGGTGGCCCGCCGCGCCAACCACGACGTGCCCGCCCGTGTAGCGAGCCCGGTGATAGGCGTCGATCTCGGGGACGGGGATCGAGGCGATCACCTCGGCCTCGCCCAGCACCCGGCGCCCCAGCGGATGCTCGCCGAAGACGGCGTCCGCGTGCACGTCGTGGACGCGGTCCTGCGGCTCGTCCTCGTACATCGCGATCTCCTCCAGCACGACCTCGCGCTCGGAGTCGATTTCGGGGTAGGTCGGCGCCAGCAGCATCTCGGCGAGCAGGTCGAAGACCTCCTCAGTGTGCTCGTCGAGGAAGCGGGCGTGCAGGTGGGTCGTCTCCTTGCCCGTCGCCGCGTTGACCGAGGCGCCGAGCCCGTCGAAGCGCTCGGAGATCTCGATCGCCGAGTAGCGCTCGGTCCCCTTGAACAGCAGGTGCTCGAGGAAGTGCGAGACGCCGGCCTGGGCCGGCGTCTCGTCCCGCGATCCCGTCCGCACCCAGAGGCCGAGCGCCACGGAGCGGACCGAGGGAACCTCCTCGGTCACGACCCGGACGCCCGAGCCCAGCTCCGTTACACGTGCTCCGCTCAACGGCACCGGCTAGTGGCGACGCTCGCGCTCGCGCCTGCGACCGCCGCCGCCGCCACGACCCTCGCGGCCGCCGCGGTCACCGCCGTTGCGGCTCGAGCGGCCGCCGTCGCCGGAGCCGACCGCCGCCAGTTCCTCGGGCGATTTGCCGGCCACCGACGGGTCCTCGGTGAGGCGCAGCCCGATCCGGCCGCGCTCGCGGTCGACCTCGACCACGGTCACGTCGATCACGTCGCCGGAGCTGAGCACGTCCTCGACCGAGTCGACCCGCTCGCCGGGCTTCACGTTCGAGATGTGCAGGAGGCCGTCGGTGCCCTTGACCAGCTCGACGAAGGCGCCGAACGTGGTCGTCTTGACGACCTTGGCCGAGTCGTAGCGATCGCCGATCTCGGCCTCCTTGGTCATCGAGCGGATGCGACCGACCGCCGCTTCGACCTGGCTGCCGGTCGGCGCGTAGATCCGAATCGTGCCGTCGTCCTCGACGTCGATTTCGGCTTCGAACTCCTCGCACAGAGCGCGGATCGTTTCGCCGCCTTTGCCGATCACGGCGCCGATCTTCTCCTGGTCGATCTTGATCGCCTCGATTCGCGGCGCGTGCTGGGAGAGCATCTCGCGTGGGCCGTCGATCGCCTCGGCCATCTTGCCGAGGATGAACATCCGGCCCTTGTTCGCCTGATCCAGCGCGTCGCGCAGGATGTCGAAGGTGACGCCGGTGATCTTGATGTCCATCTGCAGGGCGGTGATCCCATCGGCGGTGCCGGCGACCTTGAAGTCCATGTCGCCGAGGTGGTCCTCGACGCCGGCGATGTCGGTGAGGACGATGTAGTCGTCGCCCTCCTTGATCAGGCCCATCGCGACGCCGGCGACCGGCGCCGTGACCGGGACGCCCGCCGCCTGCAGCGCCATCGAGGAGGCGCAGACCGAGCCCATCGAGGAGGAGCCGTTCGACTCGAGCGTCTCCGAGACGACCCGGATCACGTACGGGAAGCTCTCTTCGTCGGGAATCGTCGGCACGAGCGCCCGCTCGGCGAGCGCCCCGTGGCCGATGTCACGCCGCTTCGGCCCGCGCATGAAGCCCGCCTCCCCGACCGAGAAGGGCGGGAAGTTGTAGTGGTGCCAGAAGCGCTTGGTCGTCTGCAGCCCGAGCGTGTCGAGCCGCATGTCCATCCGCGTCGTGCCGAGCGCGACGTTGGAGAGGATCTGCGTCTCGCCGCGGGTGAAGAGCGCCGAGCCGTGCACGCGCGGGGCGATGTCGACCTGGCACTCGATCGGCCGGATCTCGTCCTGGGCGCGGCCGTCGGGGCGCTTCTTGTCGACGGCGATCGCCTTGCGGATCGTGTCCTTCTCCAGCTTGTCGGCGGCCGCCTTGGCCTCGGCGACCCGATCACCGTCGGCCTCGCCGTCGGCGCCGGCCGGCGCGTACTTCTCGACGATCGCCTCCTTGACGACGTCGATCGCCTCGTAGCGCTCGAGCTTGCCCTCGGTGGCGATCGCTTCGACCAGTGCCTGGCCGTGCGAAGCGCGGATCTCCTCGATCAGGCCCTCGTCGATGCTGGGCGCCTCGACGGCGACCTTCTCCTTGCCGGCCTCCTCGGCCAGCTCCTGCATCGCCGCGCAGAGCTTCTTGATCTCGCTGTGGGCGATGTCGAGCGCGTCGAGGATCTCGGCCTCGCTGACGCCGTCGGCGCCGGCCTCGACCATCAGGATCGCCTCGTCGGTGCCGGCGACGATCAGGTCGAGCTCCAGCTCCTCGAGCGTCTCCTCGGGCGGGTTGACGACGAAGTCGCCCTCCAGCTTGCCGATCCGCACAGCGCCGACGTGGGCCGCGACCGGGACCGGCGAGATCGCCAGCGCCGCCGAGGCGCCGTTCATGGCGAGGATGTCGTAGGGGTGGACGTGGTCCACCGAGAGGGGCGTCGCGACCAGCTGGGTCTCGTAGTGCCAGCCCTTAGGGAAGAGGGGACGGATCGGGCGGTCGATCATCCGCGCCGTCAGCGTCGCCTTTTCGCCGGAGCGCCCCTCGCGGCGGAAGAAGGAGCCGGGAATCTTGCCTGCCGCGTACATCCGCTCCTCCACGTCCACCGTCAGGGGAAGGAAGTCGACGTCGCGCAGGTTGCCCATCGTCGCGGTGCAGAGCACCATGGTGTCGCCCGACTGGACGACGACCGCGCCGCTTGCCTGCCTGGCCAGCTTGCCCGTCTCAAAGGAGATCTGGTCCTCGCCGACCTCCGCCGAAACGCGGCTAACTTCGAACATGCTCATTCAGTTGTTACCTCCGGCCGCCCGGATGGCAGCCAATTGCGTTCAGAACTCTCGTTCTCTGTCGAGACGGAGTCTAGCGGCGCAAGCCGAGCTCGGCGACGAGGGAGCGGTAGCGCTCGAGGTCGGTCCGTTCCAGGTAGCGCAGCATGCGGCGGCGCTTGCCGACCAGCATCAGCAGGCCGCGGCGCGAGTGGTGGTCCTTGGCATGCGTGCGCAGGTGCTCGGTCAGCTCGTTGATCCGCTCGGTGAGCAGCGCGACCTGGACCTCGGCGGACCCGGTGTCGCCGTCGGAGCGACCGTACTTGCCGATCAGCTCGTCTTTTTTCTCTTTCGTCAGAGGCATAAGGTCAGGCGCGCTTTCCCGCGCTCATCGGCCGGTGAAGCTAGCACAGACGCGCTTGGCGTCCTCGACGTCGATCTTCATCTGCGCGATCAGCTCCTCGACGCTGGCGAAGCGCCGCTCGCCGCGCAGCCGCTCGACGAAGGCGACGCGCAGCGTGCGCCCGTAGAGGTCCTCCTCGCGGTCGATCAGGTACGTCTCGATCAGGACGCCGCGGCCGGTGTCGAAAGTCGGTCGGACGCCGACGTTGACGGCAGCCGGAACGCCATCGGCGAAGGCCGCGTAGACGCCGTGCCCTGGGATCGCGAGGCGGTCGTCGGGGACGATGTTCGCGGTCGGGAAGCCGAGCGTGCGGCCGCGCTGGTCGCCCTCG
The DNA here is from genome assembly GCA_035634215.1 of Solirubrobacterales bacterium. GTDB lineage: Bacteria > Actinomycetota > Thermoleophilia > Solirubrobacterales > 70-9 > VRUE01. Next base: position 10,049 of record DASQDJ010000188.1, read on the forward strand.
ACCACCGTCCCCTCGACCATGAAGGGGGCACCGAGGCAGCGCCGTGCCCCGTGCATGTCGCCAGCCGCGATCAGCGCCCGGATCCGGGTCGAGGAGACGGTCTCGCCGTCGACCTCGACGAGTGGGACCACGTTCGTCTCGAACTCGCTGCGGGCGGCAAGCATCTCGGCATC
>DASQDJ010000189.1:0-19869 GCA_035634215.1 Solirubrobacterales bacterium
CGAGCGCCGGGGCGAGGCGCTGCGCTTCCGGGTCGCCGACCGCGACGACGCCAGCCGCAGCATCCCGGTGACCTACAGCGGCACCGTCCCCGACCCGTTCAGGGGTGGGCGCGAGATCGTCCTCACCGGCAAGGTCGAGGACGGGGTCTTCGTCGGCGAGCGCGACACGCTGGTCACGAAGTGCCCGTCGAAGTTCAGCAGCTCGAATGCCTAGCGCGGAGCTGGGCAGCGCCGCGCTGGCGCTCGCCTTCCTGACCGCGCTCTTCGCGACCGTCGCGGCGCTGGCCGGCAGCCGCGGCGAGCGGCGCTGGGTGGACGCCTCGCGCCGCGCCGTCTATGCGCTCTGCGCGCTCGTCACGGTCTGCGTCGTCGTCGTCGAGGTCGCCTTCGCCAACGACGATTTCTCCTTCGAGCTCGTCCAGCAGCACTCCTCGATCGACACCCCCACCTTCTACAAGCTGACCGCGATGTGGTCGAGCCAGGAGGGCTCGCTCCTGCTCTGGGCCTGGATCCTCTCGATCGCCGCGTCCGCCGCCCTCTACGCGACGCGGGGCAAACTGCGCGAGCTCGTGCCCTACGCGACCGCGACGATGGGCGCGATCGCCGCGTTCTTCACCGGCTTGCTCCTCTTCGGCAAGGGCGTCGACCCCTTCGCGACGCTGAGCCCGGCGCCCGCCGACGGGGTCGGGCTCAACCCGCTGCTGCGCCACCCGAGCATGATGATCCACCCGCCGATGCTCTACTCCGGCTACGTGGCCTTCACGGTCCCGTTCGCCTTCGCGGTCGGCGCCCTCGCCGCACGTCGCCTCGACGCCGCCTGGATCCGCTCGACCCGCCGCTTCGCCCTGATCGCCTGGGCCTTCCTCGGCCTCGGCCTTCTGCTCGGCGCCCGCTGGTCCTACACCGAGCTCGGCTGGGGCGGCTACTGGGCGTGGGACCCGGTCGAGAACGCGGCCCTGATGCCGTGGCTGACGGGCACCGCCTTCCGGCACTCGATCATGGTCCAGGAGAAGCGCGGAATGCTGAAGGTCTGGAACGTCTCGCTGATCGTCGCGACCTTCTCGCTGGCCCTGCTCGGGACGTTCCTGGTCCGCTCGGGGGTGCTCGAGTCGATCCACGCCTTCGGTGACAGCACCGTCGGCCCCTACATCCTCGGCCTGATCGCGACCGTCCTGCTCGGCTCGACCGCGCTGATCGTCTCCCGCCTCGACGAGCTGCGCTCGCCCCGCCGCATCGACTCGCTCGCCTCGCGCGAGGCCGTGTTCCTCGTCAACAACCTGCTGCTGGTGGCGCTCTGCGCGACGATCTTCTGGGGGACGTTCTTCCCGCTGATCTCGGAACTGTTCACCGGCGAGAAGGCCTCGCTGGCCGCGCCCTGGTTCGACCAGTACACGACGCCCCTCGGTGTCCTGCTCGTCCTCTTCACCGGGATCGGGCCGCTGCTCGCCTGGCGGCGGATCAGCTGGCGTTCGGCGCGCCGCGTCTTCGTCGCCCCGCTCGCGGCCGGGACGGCGACGGCGATCGGGCTGGCCCTCTTCACCGACGCGGCGCAGAGCGCCTGGGCGCTGGCGCTCTTCGGCTTCGCCGCCTTCGCCCTGACCGGTCTCGCGCAGGAGTTCTGGCGTGGCGCGACCGCCCGGCGAGCGCTGGCCGGCGGCGCGTTCCCGGTCGCCATGCTCGCGGTCGCCTCGCGCAACCGCCGCCGCTACGGCGGCTACGTGGTCCACGTCGGCGTCGCGGTGCTGCTGATCGGGATCGCCGCGTCCTCGAGCTTCCAGACGAAACGCGACGTCACGCTGCGACCGGGGGAGAGCGCCGTGGTCGACGGGCGGAAGATCGTCTACGAGCGGCCTACCGTCGGCGTCGACCGCGAGGCGATCGAGATCGGCGCCGTGCTCGCCGTCGAGCGCGACGGGCAGCGGGAGGCGACGCTGCGGCCGAGCCGCCGCTACTTCCGGCCCGGCGGCGCCGAAGCGGGGAAGATCGCCGACTACTTCGAGGGCGAGGCGACCAGCGAGGTGGGGCTCGACGCCGGCCCGACCAGCGACGTCTGGACCTCGGCCGGCCCGAACATCGCCTCGCTGCGGCGCGGGGCCCGCGCCGCCGACCGCAACTTCCGGGCCTGCGTCGGGGGCGACCCTGGGACGCCGCCTCAGTGCCGGGCCCTGTCGCGCCTGATGCGCGCCGCTGCGGCCGAGCCGCGCCTCGTGCCGACCGCGCTCGCCCAGATCGAGGCGCTCCAGGCGGCGGCCGCCGAGCGCCTCGCCCGCGCCTACCTCCGCGAAGGCGCGCCCACCACCTTCCGCGTCATCGTCGACCCGCTCGTCACCTGGATCTGGATCGGCGGCCTGATCGCCCTCAGCGGGGCGCTGATCGCGCTCTGGCCGGGCCGCCGCGCCCGCCTCCGCCCGGGCCGCGGCGGCGAGCTGGAGGCGCTCAAGGAAGCGAAGTACCGCGAGATTCGCGACGCCGAGCTCGACCACGCCGCCGGCAAGCTCTCCGACGAGGACTTCGCGATCCTCGACGCCGAGCTGCGCCGCGAGGCGGTCGACATCCTCGACCGCGAGAACGGCCGCGGGGCGGGGGAGAGGTCAGCCGATCCGGTCTAGGCTCGATCTAGATTTTGAGCAGGACCAGGGTGTTGACGACGAAGAGGATCGAGAAGAAGATCGTCGCCCGGTCCAGGTTGCGCTCGACCATCGAGCCGCCGCCGAAGGAACTGCCGCCGCCGCCGATCCCGAAGGCGCCCGAGAGGCCCGCGTCTTTGCCCGAGTGCAGGAGCACCAGGAAGATCACGAGGACGGCGATGATCGCCTGAAGTATCGAGAGCAGCGTGTACACGGCCAGGATGGTAGCCGAGCGGCTGCCGACTGAGGCGCGCGCACTTGCGCTTCTTTACAGGATCGGCTACTTTGTCAAGCAGACAGACGGGCTGGCGATATTTGACAAGGAGGAGCCTATGGAGGCGCACGCGCATTCGCACGGAGATTCGATCGAGCTGAATCCCGCGAGCTGGACGGACAGCAAGCGCTACGCGTGGCTGCTGGGGCTGATCGTGCCGCTGCTGCCCTTCATCGCCTGGACGTGGGTCGAGCTGACCGGCCTCGGGCTCTTCTGGTTCTTCGGGCCGATCCTCGTCTTCGTGATCTTCCCGCTCCTCGACCTAGCCGTCGGCATGGACGCCGAGAACCCGCCCGACAGCATCATCAAGTGGCTCGAACAGGATCGCTACTACCGCTGGTGCACCTACGTCTTCATCCCGTTCCAGTACGCGGGGTTGGCCTTCGCCTGCTGGCTGTGGGCCGAGGGCGGGCTCTCGACCGTCGAGAGCGTCGGCCTGGCGCTCACGATGGGAATGGTGAGCGGGATCGCGATCAACACCGCCCATGAGCTCGGGCACAAGCGCGCCAGCCTCGAGAAGTGGCTGAGCAAGGTGGCGCTCGCCCAGAGCGGCTACGGCCACTTCTTCATCGAGCACAACCGTGGCCACCACGTGCGGGTGGCGACTCCCGAGGACCCGGCCAGCGCCCGCATGGGGGAGAGCTTCTGGGCCTTCCTGCCGCGCACCGTCTCCGGCAGCCTGCGCTCGGCCTGGGAGCTCGAGCGCGAGCGGCTCGGGCGGACCGAGCGCTCGGCCTGGTCCGTCCACAACGACATCCTCCAAGCGTGGGCGATGACCGTCGTCCTCTTCGCGGGGCTGACCGCGGCCTTCGGCCTCGTCGTCCTGCCGTTCCTGCTGCTGCAGGCGGCGATCGGCTTCGCGCTGCTGGAGGTCGTCAACTACCTTGAGCACTACGGCCTGCGGCGCCAGAAGCGCGAGGACGGTCGCTACGAGCGCTGCCGGCCCGAGCACAGCTGGAACAGCAACAACGTCGCCTCCAACGTCCTGCTCTACCACCTGCAGCGCCACAGCGACCACCACGCCAACCCGACCCGGCGCTACCAGGCGCTCCGCCACGTGGACGAGGCGCCGCAGCTGCCGACCGGGTACGCGGGGATGATCGTGCTGGCTTGGTTCCCGCCGCTCTGGCGGCGCGTCATGGACCGGCGGCTGCTCGAGCACTACGACGGCGACGTGACGCGGGCGAACGTCGACCCGCGCCGTGCCGGCAAGGTCCTGGCCCGCTACGACGGCGCGGCCTGAGGGCGGGTCGATGAGCGCTTGGCTCTGCCCCGCCTGCGGCTACGTCTACGACGAGGAGGCTGGCCATCCACGGGAGGGGTTCCCGCCCGGGACGCCGTGGAGCGAGGTCCCCGACGAGTGGCACTGCCCCGACTGCGGCGTTCGCGACAAGGTCGACTTCGAGCCCGCGGACGGATGACCGGCGCCGCTGCCACGGCTGCCACGATAGGTGGCGTGGCCGGCAGCAGGACCCCATATCCGCAGGCGGCTAGGCAGCTCCTGCGCGACACGCTCTTCGCGGCGGCACGAGACGAGCTGCAACGGCGCGCCTGGTCGCGGATAACGATGGCCGACGTCGCCCGCGCCGCCGGCGTCAGCCGCCAGACCCTCTACAACGAGTTCGGCAGTCGCGACGAGTTCGCGCAGGCCTTCGTCATCCACGAGGGGGAACGCTTCATGGACGGCGTCGACGCCGCCGTGCGCGAGCACTTCGACGACCCGCGCGCCGCGGTGGCGGCGGCGCTGGAGGCCTTCCTGCGCACCGCCGGCGAGGACCCTCTGGTCCGCATCGTCATCACCGACGACGGCACCGGCGGCATGCTGCCCTTCGTCACGACCCAGGGCATGCCCGTCGTCCAATGGGCGACGGCACGGCTCACCGCGACCATCGAGGAAGGCTGGCCGCAGGCGCCGTCCGAGAAAGCCCGGCTGCTCGCCGAGACCCTGGTCCGGCTGGCGATCAGCCACGTCACGGCGCCGGGAGAGGCCCCGCGGGTAACCGCGGCCGCGACCAGCGAGCTGCTCGGCCCTTTCATCGACGAGGCGCTGGGGACCCCCTAAACCTTACGGCTTGAAGACAGACCTGTTTCTTATTAAACAAAAGATTTAGGTTCGCCTTGTTACAGTAGCCGCGGTCCGCGCAGGCTTCGCGGGTAAGCAGATGACTGGGGCAGATATCACTTCTGGAGAAGCTCTCACCATCGTGCTCACGGTGCAGTCGCTTCTTTTCGCCGCATTGAGTATTGCCGCAGTTCTGGGCGAGGAGACGGAGTACGGACGCGCCCTCCCAACGGATGCGTTTTCTCTGGCAATGGCAATTGCGCTGGTTGTCTCATTCTTAGGGCTTGGTGCCGTTGCCGCTTGGTGGGACGCGTTTATCACTCCGGTGCCAAAGAACATCGGTGCCTGGATCACGGCCGTATCCATTCCGGTAGCGACGGTCGCCGAGAGCGCTTTCGCTTGGTGGATTGCCCTCGCCCAAAGAGATAGCTAATGGGACGCCGAGTAGTTACGACTGACCAGCGAGCGGCATTAGAGTCTTACAGGCTCAAGGGTTGGGTAGCTAGCCGCAACTTTCGCCGAAAGTCTGACCATTACTACGCGACTATTCACGTGCTCGGCGCTGCCACCCTCAATCGCCATGGTGATGTGGATCCGGTCGTGCTTACGGAGCTCTTCGCGCTTGTTCTTGAGTCGGATCGCTCGTTTCGAGGTTATGTCGAGAAGAAGAACCGAAACGCTGCTCGATTGCGGAGCAGGGATGGCTGGCGCGAGGTCTGCACGGCCGCCGCCGCCCGAGTCGTCGAAAAATATTTACATCTGGACCAGGAGGTCGAAGCAGATGGGGCGTTGCCGGTCACGCGGGAGGACCTCCGCGCGCGGGTTCTGGAGCTGGCCGATTACGCAGCGGACCGAGGCGTGGAGGCTGATGCCCTTCTAAGTGACGATAGAGGCGTGGACCGATATGACCCGCCAACTAGCCACCGCCCCGAACTACGTGAGGTCGTCGTCAATCGGGTGCAAGCCATTCTGGCGGACGAGATGGTGATCTTCACGCCAGCGCGGACCGGTATCGGCATCCCGCAAGAGGAAAAGGACCGAGAGGTCGCAAAGCGTGCACTTGCGCGGCTGAAGCTGACCGAATTGCGTGAAATTGCAGAACGGGAGGGTCTATCGCCAGATGGCGCCTTTGAGCAGGTTGCCCAGCGGATTTCCGAGCACCATGAGAATCGCGGCAGTGAGATTGCGCGCCTCGTTCTTGCCTATGAAGAAGAGGTGCCTGAGCGAGGGTTCACCACCCGCCTGCTGCCGCTCTTTGAGCCGCCCTCGCTGGAGCAGGTTGCGACCCGACTCGCAGTAGCCCGGGGCCGGTATGTACGGATCGGAATTGCTCGCTGGTTGGTCGTGCGTGGGTTAGAGGCGAGAGTTGACGAGGTGAACCTCGATGGCGAGCTGAGGTACTATACGGTGTACCCCAAGTGTGAGTATGACGCTTACGAGCTCGCCGATAAGCCGAGAGAGGCCCATGTCGACGTGCGATTCCGGCAAGGTGCGCGTTGGATGGAAATCTCGTCCCGAATCGGACATGGGGTCAACGCGATGGGTATGGCACTGGAGCAAGCCGCAGGGCTTCGATCCGCTGGCGGCTTAGAGATCGGTATGGAGATTCCAGAGGGCCCTCTTTTGGCCTGGGACCCGAGAACGGCATTCATGGTTGCCTTCTTAGCGCGCGAGCTGGTACGGGCTCCGGTTTCCCTGCTCGACCTTGCGATGGTCCAGTTCGAAACGCAGGCGAGCGCGCCAGATAATCCACGACGACCGGCGGTGAGGTCCGTAAGGCTAGGAGGTCAGCATTTAATGTCGTCTCGGCCCGCGTGTGAACTCGTAGTCGCGGGCCGTGCGCTAGTCACTATCCAGGCACGGATCGCTGTTGTGCTAGAAGATGAGAGCGAGGTCGTCTGCCCAATCCGGGTGGAATTGAACGACGAGTTCGCCACCTTGCACACGGGCTTCACCGACGTCCCGGTTGCGAAGACCCGCCAAGCCCACGAGTTGTTGCTCGGCCGACTGCGACAAGCGCTCGACAACCCCCGTTATGCCCGTAGTGCGGCGGTCGGGAGGTTGGCCATTCAGGTCCGAGGCCGAGCCTCAGAGGAGAATCCCGAGGAAGCTGACATTCTGCCTCCGCCTGGAACCGAGGGAGCGGAGGAGGACGACGACTCTAACGCGGAGGGCCAAGAGACCGACGCTCTTGCTACCTGAGCTGATGGCGCCGGTATGCCGCCTCACCGGGGAATCCTTCTCAGGCGGCGCTCGAGGTTGGCCCGCACGTCGGGCCACTCGTCGTCGACGATGCTGAAGTAGGCGGAGTCGCGGACGCCCACGTCGGGGACGATCATGTGCTTGCGCATGATCCCCTCGAACTGGGCCGGGAGGGCGGCCATCGCCCGGCGCGAGCGCTCGTTGCGCGCGTCGGTCTTCAGTTCGACCCGGACGCAGCCAAGCGCCTCGAAGGCGTGGCCGAGCATCAGCAGTTTCGTCTCTACGTTGACGCCCGCCTGCCAGACGCTCGGGTGAAACCAGGTCCAGCCGACCTCGAGCGCGCGGTCGGCGGGCCTGACCGCCAGGTAGCGGCTGCTGCCGACCAGCCGGCCCGTGGCCCGCTGGCGGATCGCGAAGGGCCCCTCGGAGCCGCGCCCCGCCGCCTCCAGGGTCATCGCCAGCCAGCGGTCGAAGTGCTCGCGGCTGTCGCCGATATGCGCCAGCCAGGTCCAGATCTCGCGCGCCTGTGCCGCCTCCCAAAGGCCGTCGGCATGCTCGGGCGCGAGTGGCTCGAGGACGACGAGCGTGCCCTCGAGGCGGGTGGTCAGCTCCACCTCAGGCCTCGACGATCAGCGTCACCGGCCCGTCGTTGATGAGCGACACCGCCATCCGGGCGCCGAAGACGCCCTTTGCGGCGCCGAGCCGCTCGCAGAAGCGCTCGTAGAGCGGCTCGGCGATCTCGCCGGGCGCCGCCTCCACATAGCTCGGCCGGTTGCCCTTGCGGGCGTCGCCGTAGAGGGTGAACTGGCTGACGCAGAGCGCCTCGCGCTCGCCGAGCGGCTCGTTCATGCGCCCCGCGCCGTCGTCGAAGATCCGCAGCGCTCGCACCTTGTCGGCCAGGCGGTCGGCCTCGGCATCGCTGTCGGAGCGGCTGACGCCGAGCAGGACCAGCAGGCCCGCGCCGATCGCGGCGACCCGCTCGCCGTCCACCTCGACGCTTGCCTCGCTGACGCGCTGTACCAGCGCCCGCACGACCCGGCGCAGCCCCTAGTCGCCGAACTCGAACATCTCGCTGAGGAACGATTTGCGCTTGCGCTTGCGGTAGTCGCCGTGCTCCTTGACGTCCGGGGCGCGGCGGAACTCCCGGTCCCCCTCCTCCCACGGCGCGGCGCTCAGCCGCTCGACGATCTTGTCGAGCTCGCCGCGGTCGAGCCAGACGCCCCGGCACTGCGGGCAGTAGTCGATCTCGACGCCTTGGCGGTCGCCCATCTTCAGCTCGGTTCCGTCGACTGGACACTGCATCTCGGCTCCTTGGGTCGTGGTCTGGCGGCCGAGGATACCCGGGGTCTCAGGCGCCGGGGCGGGCGTCGAGGAACAGCATCGGCCCGGACCGCTCGATGCCGGCGGCCTCGAATCCGGCGGCGGTCAGCCACGACTCGACCTCCTCGTGGGTGCCGATCGGGCCGAAGTCGCCGACGTGGGGGCGGACGAGCAGGCGCTGGCGCACCGTGTCGGAGCCGCGGACGAAGCAGGAGCCGAGCAGCCGGCCGCCCGGCCGCAGCACCCGCGCCGCCTCCGCGAGCGCGGCGGACGGGTCCTCGAAGCAGTGCAGGCCCCAGAAGGAGAGGAAGAGGTCGGCGCTGCCGTCGCCGAGCGGCAGGTCGGTCGCCTCCGCCTCGACCAGCTCGACGGCGTCGCGGAGCCCGCGAGCCGCGGCTCGCCTGCGCGCCCTGCGCAGCATCGAGGGCGAGAGGTCGGCTCCGACGTAGCGAACGCCGGCCCGGGGCAGCGCTCGCAGTGCCGGCCCCGCTCCGCAGGGGCAGTCGACGACCGTGGCGCCTGCCGGCAGCACGCCGACCGCCGCGATGCTCTCGTAGTAGCGGCGAGTGTCCCCGCCCCAGACCAGCCGCGCGATCGGCCGGCCCAGCCGCGGCCGCTCCATGTACGCGCTGTAGGCGACGCCGAAGGCGGACGCGTAGAAGTCGTCGCGCGACACCGGCGCGGAGGATAGGCGAGCTGTAAGGGACCGTTCGCGGCTCGCCGCTATCTTGGGGCGCGTGCCGAACGTCTTCGCCGACGACTGGGACGTCGAGCAGTCCGAGCCCGGCTTCAGCTGGAAGCGGATGCGGCTGGCCGGCCGGCTCGGCGGCGAGAAGCTCGGGGCGAGCGTCTACGAGCTGCCGCCCGGCGAGCGGTCCTTCCCCTACCACGTCCACCACGCCAACGAGGAGCTGCTGATCGTCCTCGACGGCGAGGTGACGGTGCGGCGGGAGAGCGGCGAGGAGGTCCTCGCCAGCGGCGACGCGGCCCTCTTCCCGGCCGGCCCGGAGGGCGCCCACCAGGTCGTCAACCGGTCCGAGCGGTCGGCCCGCTTCCTGATGGTCTCGACGATGGTGCATCCCGAGGTGCTCGAGTACCCCGACAGCGGCAAGGTCGGCCTGATGGTGGGAGCCCCGCCCGGCAGGGGAGACCAGGGAGGTCGCAAGGTCTTCCTGCGTCGCGACGCCGAGATGGGCTACCTCGAGGACGAGCCAGCCGAGTGAGCGGGCCGGTGGCCGGGGCGACCTACGACCGCATCGGCATCGGCTACAGCGACGTTCGTCGGCCGGATCCGCGAATCGCCGCCCGCCTCGAAGCGGCGCTCGGCAACGCCCGCACCGTCCTCAACGTCGGCGCCGGGACGGGCTCCTACGAGCCGGCCGACCGCGACGTGACCGCGGTCGAGCCCTCCGAGGTGATGATCGCCCAGCGGCCGCCGGGCGCGGCGCCCGTCGTGCGAGCGCGAGCCGAAGACCTGCCATTCGCGGACGACAGCTTCGACGCGGCGATGGCGATCATCACCGTCCACCACTGGGACGACCCGGCAGCCGGGCTCGCCGAGATGACCCGGGTGGCGCGGGACCGCGTGGTGGTGCTCACCTTCGACCCGCCGCCGCTGCGAGAGCACTGGCTGCTCGACTATGTGCCGCGCCTCTACGAGGCGCACGTCGAGATGGTCGGCTCGATCGAGAAGGTGACGGATGCCCTCCCGGGCGCCAGGGTCGAGCCCGTCCCGATGCCCCGCCTCTGCGAGGACGCCTTCTGGTGCGCGCTCTGGGACCGGCCGGAGTGGCACCTCGACCCCGAGGTGCGCCGGGCCAGCTCCGGCTGGCACCGCATAGGCCCCGAGGAAGCGGAGCGGGGCCTCGCGGCCCTGCGCGCCGACCTCGAGAGCGGCGCCTGGGACGAGCGCTGGGGCCACTTGCGCGCTGCACCCGAGTTCGACGTCGGGCTGCGGCTGGTCGTGCTGCACGCGACCGAGAACGGCTTGCAGCTATAGGCGGCGGCACATCTAGAGCCGCCGACTCAGCAGGGCGAAGCGGGGAGGGTCGCTTCGAGATTGCCAAAGGGCCATTCCGGGGGCCATCTCTCCAGCAGCCGGCGTCGCTTGCCGCGTAAGGCGCCATCGCCGCCCGATTCGCCGGGTCGATGGCGTTCGATAGTGCGGCTGAGAGGAGTCGAACCTCCACGGGTGTTTCCACCCACAAGGCCCTCAACCTTGCGCGTCTACCAGTTCCGCCACAGCCGCTCGAGGGCGCCCGATTCTAGTTGCTGGCGAGCGGTGGCCGCCGTGCCGGCTGCTCCGCGTGTGACCGAAGCCCTTGTCAGCGTCCGTGGCAGGCGCTAGCCTGCGAACACGTGTTCGAACGTCCGGGCCCGGTCCGGCGGTACGAGGGGGTGGCGGTGGAGCTTGATCTGACCAAGAGGCAGAAGGAGATCTTCGACTACATCCGCCGCTACGCGGCCAAGACCGGCTATCCGCCGACGGTGCGCGAGATCGGCAAAGCGGTCGGCCTGCACTCGTCCTCCACCGTTCACGCCCACCTGGCAAACCTGGAGAAGATCGGCCTGCTGCGGCGGGACCCGACCAAGCCACGGGCGATCGAGCTGCTCTTCGACCGGGCGAAAAAGACGATCAGGCCGGAAAGCGGCCTGCCGTTGGTCGGGCAGGTGGCCGCCGGCGCGCCGATCCTCGCCGAGGAGAACATCGAGGAGTACATCGAGGTTCCCGACGTGGTCGGCGGCGAGGACGGCGACTACGTCCTCCGGGTGCGCGGCGACAGCATGGTCGAAGCGGGGATCTTCGAGGGCGACTACGTCATCGTGCGCCCCTCCGACACCGCCGACGACGGCGAGATCGTCGTTGCCCTGATCGGCGACGAGGCGACCGTGAAGCGCTACTTCCGCGAGTCCGACCACATCCGCCTGCAGCCCGAGAACGAGACGATGGAGCCGATCCGCACGGCCGACGTCAAGATCCTCGGCAAGGTGGTCGGCCTGCTCCGCAGCCTCTAGGGCCAGCGACCCGACTCGATCAGCTTCTTGTAGCGGCGCTGGCGCCGTTGCGCGTCGCGCATCACGAACGGCAGCATCCGCAGCGCGAAGCGCGGAAAGAGGTCGAAGACCCGCAGGACGACGCCGCGCCAGGGCGGCAGGACGACCAGCGGGCGCGGCCTGTCGACCAGGCGGCCGACCGCCAGCGCGACCTCCTCGGCGGTGAGCAGGTGGCCCGAGAACGAGCTGGCCGCGGCCGGGTCGTCGAGGCGGTCCTCGAGCATCGGCGTCCAGATCCCGTCCGGGCAGACGGCTGAGACCTCGACGCCCTTGACGCCCGCGCGGCGCAGGTCGAAGAGCGTTCCGAGCGTGAAGGCCAGCGCCGCGTGCTTGGCCGCCGAGTAAGCGACCTCGCCCGGCGCCGCGACCAGGCCGGCCAGCGAGATGACGTTGACGACGTGACCGCGCTCGAGGGGCAGCATCCGCTCCAGCGCCGCGACCGTTCCGTTCATCGTGCCGAGCGCGTTGACGTCGAGCATCGTCCGTCGCGCCGCTTCTTCCTGCTCCCACGACGGGCCGGTGATCAGCGCGCCGGCGTTGTTGACCCAGAGGTCGAGCGCGCCGCTCCGAGTGGCCGCTTCGCTAGCCGCCGCCCGGCACGCCGCCTCGTCCCGCACGTCGAGCTCGGCAGAGGAGGCTCCCGCCCCGATGTCCGCGGCCGTACGCGCCGCGGCGGCTGGGTCCAGGTCGGTGGCGTGGACGAGGAAGCCGCGGTTGGCGAGGTCGATCGCGATCGCCCGGCCGAGCCCGCTTCCCGCGCCGGTGACGACGGCGATCGGCATTGTTGAACAGAATATTCGCACCATTCGTTGTTGAACGATCCGCCCGCAGGCTGGCCGGGGGAGCGCTACCATCGATGGGCGGGCCGAGCGGACCGCGGGGGGAGAGAAAACCCCTCGAGGAAAGTCCGGACACCACAGGGCAGGGCGGTGGGTAACGCCCACCCGGGGAAACCCGCGGGAAAGTGCCACAGAAACATACGGCCGATGGCGCGGCCACACGTGAGTCGCGTACAGGCAAAGGTGAAATGGTGCGGTAAGAGCGCACCGGCGTCGCGGCGACGCGGCGGCCAGGCAAACCCCGCCCGGTGCAAGGCCAAGCAGGATCGTCGACCCCGCCCGGCGAGATCCAGGTAGGCCGCAGGGCCCAGTGCCCCGTCGGGACTCGTCCCGGCGAGATAGATGGCCGCTCACGACAGGATCCGGCTTACAGGCCCGCTAAGGAAAGAGCCCCCGACCGGGGGCTCTTTCTATGTTGCATCTTTTTCTGTCTTAACGTTTGCTAACCTGCCGCCAACTTCCGCTGAATCTCCGTCCACATACCCACGGAGAGCGGGGGACCCGAGCAGTCGGGGCGAATCGCCGGCATCCGCCGCGTAGCGCAGCTCTTTCAGCGCGAGCCCGTCAGCTAACCCCGTAAGCGTCGCGAAGAGCAATGGACGAAGCCGCGAACCGCCCTGGGCGGATAGACCTGCGAGACGAGCGCGCTTTCAGCCCGCGCCTGCGGAGCCATGCGCTCGCGCTGGCGGCGCTCGCCCTCTGCGCGTTCGCGCTCGGCGCCGGCAGCGCCCAGGCCGCCACCGGCGGCTTCTCGGCCGCCCCCGAAGGGCAGGGCCAGGCTCAGGCGAGTGGCGATCTCGCCTTCACGCCGATGCGCTGGGCCGGCGCCACCTGGTACGGCCCGGGCCTCTACGGCAACATGACGGCCTGCGGCCAGGTGCTGCGGCCCGGCACGATGGGGGTCGCCAACCGCAGCCTGCCCTGCGGGACCAGGGTCAAGTTTGCCTACCGCGGCCGCCAGATCGTCACGCGGGTCATCGACCGCGGCCCCTTCAGCCCGGGCCATGCCTGGGACCTGACCAACGGCGTCCGCGAAGCGCTCGGCTTCGCGGGATCGAATCGGGTTCGCTACGCGGTCGAGCTGCGCTACGCACGTCGCTGACCGCCGGCCGCGCGGCTAGTCTTCCAGCCCGCATTCACGGCATTTTCACGAGAGGAGCAGAGGCAGATGTCGACCCATCAGCGCAGCGACGCCGGAGCTGAGCGGGGCGTTCGCCGGGACGCGCTCGCGCCCGCATTGGCGCTCTTCGCTTGTCTTGCCCTTCTCGTCGCGGCGACCGCCGGCACCGCGACCGCCGCGAAGCCGCGCACGACCGTGGTTCTCGGCGAGACCGCCAGCCTCCCCGATCCGTCCTGCCCCGACTCGCCCTGCCAGGCGGTCGGCAGCACGACCGGCTTCCAGGTCAGCAACGGCCAGTCGAACCTGCCCTTCCTCGTTCCCGACGACGGCGTCGTCAAGTCCTGGACTCTCACCCTCGCCGAGCCGACGAACCAGCAGCGCTCTTTCTTCAACGGCTTCTTCGGGATGCCGCCGCAGGCCCAGCTGGCGATCCTCCGCCGCGTGCCCGGAACTCAGCCGCCCCGCTACAGCCTCCGTGCCAAGAGCTCGATCCAGGTGTTGACGCCCTACCTGGGCGAGACGGTTCGCTTCGGCACCTCCCTGCGGGTCCGGAAGGCCGACATCGTCGGCGTGACGATCCCGACCTGGGCGCCCGCCTTCGCGCAGGGCCTCTCGGCCAAGAACGTCTGGCGCGCCAGCCGCGAAGAGGGCGCCTGCACCGACACGACCGACGTCCGCCAGGGCGAACCCCACGAGCGCCTCAACTCGCGGGCCACCTACGGCTGCAAGTACTCCACGGCCCGCCTGCTCTACACGGCGACGGTCGTTCTCGACTGAGGCGGGAGGGGCCCCCGGCCCCTCTACCCCTCTACCCCTCTACGCCACTGAAGGAAGCACCTTCGGAGTCGCCTGGTCTTTGGGCAGCGCCGCCGCCGCCGCGATCAGGCTCTGGAACTCGTTGAGCGCCAGGTGCGCGACCGCCTCGAGCAGCTCCTCGTCGTCCCAGCCGATCTCCCGCGCCTCCTCGTGGAGGTGATGGGGAGGGACGCCGTCGGCCTCCAGCGTCGCCTTCAGGTAGGCCAGTAACGCGGCCTCCTTGGGGTCGCCCGACGTGAAGTTGCGCGCCCGCGAGACCTCGTCGAGACCGAGGCCCGCGTATCGCGCCGACTTGGCGTGTTGGGCGATGCTGTAGGCGTCGTGCCTGTACTCGGCCACCGCCAGGGCGATCCGCTCGCGGGTCGCGCCGGGGAGCACGCCGCCGCGCAGCTCAGAGCGCATCCGGGTGTAGGCGCGCAGCACGGCCGGGGCCCCCGCGAGCACCCCGACGAACTTCGTCACCGCGCCGCCGGCCGCCTGGATGCTCTTGATCAGGGGAGCGCTCTCCTCGGGAGCCGTCAACTCGTCGTGGATCTGGAATCTGCTGACTGCGGTTTTTACCGTCAACTTGCTTCCCGCCTTTGGCTCGAATCCGCTTTACAGAGCCTTTAAATAGCCTTTACTTTACTTTTAGCCACTTACTTACGTGAAGTAAGTTATACCGAATTTCGGACCCTTTCGCAAGCGTCGACGCCCGGCCTCATCTACCCGCAACAGGCGCTAGGGGCACCCGCGGTGGCCGCTTCGCCTATCGTTGCCGCCATGGCTGAGAGCGCCCGGAGCGCCGCCGACGTGATGGCGGTCGTCGAGGAGAGCGACGTCCGTTTCGTCCGGCTCTGGTTCACCGACGTCCTCGGCCAGCTGAAGAGCTTCTCGATCAACGCGTCGGAGCTGGAGGACGCCTTCGAGGGCGGCATGGGCTTCGACGGCTCCTCGATCACCGGCTTCAACCCGATCGAGGAGTCCGACATGATCGCCATGCCCGACCCCTCGACCTTCGCCCTGATCCCCTGGCGCCCGGAGGGCGAGAACGCCGTCGCCCGCATGTTCTGCGACGTGCGGGTGCCGGGCGGCGAGCCCTACGAGGGCGACCCGCGCTGGATCATGCGCCGCGCGCTGAAGCGGGCCGAGGAGCTCGGCTTCGACGCCTACAACATCGGCCCTGAGCTCGAGTACTTCTACTTCCGCTCCGCCAAGCCGGAGGGGGGCGTCCCCGAGGTCCTCGACGAGGGCGGCTACTTCGACTTGACGACGCTCGACGCGGGCTCCGACGTGCGCCGCGAGACGATCCTCGCGCTGGAGAAGATGGGCATCCACGTCGAGTACGCCCACCACGAGGTCGGGCCCTCCCAGCACGAGGTCGACATGCGCTACAAGGACGCGCTGGCGATGGCCGACGACTGCATGACCTACCGCATCGTCGTCAAGGAGTACGCGATGAAGTACGGCTGGCACGCGACCTTCATGCCGAAGCCGCTGTTCGGCGAGAACGGCTCCGGGATGCACGTCCACCAATCGCTCAGCAAGGACGGCCGCAACGCCTTCTTCGACCCCGACGACCAGTACTTCCTCTCGGCCACCGCGAAGGCGTTCATCGCCGGTCAGCTCCGCCACGCTCGCGAGATCTCGCCGCTCTTCGCCCAGTGGGTCAACTCCTACAAGCGCCTCGTCCCCGGCTACGAGGCGCCGGTCTATCTGGCCTGGTCACGTCGCAACCGCTCGGCTCTGATCCGCGTGCCGCTGTACCACCCGGGCAAGGAGGGGGCGACGCGGGCGGAGCTGCGCTGCCCGGATCCCGCCTGCAATCCGTACCTGTGCTTCGCCGGAATGCTGCAGGCCGGCCTGGAGGGGATCGAGAAGGGCTACGAGCTGCCGGAGCCGATGGAGCAGAACCTCTACCACCTCTCTCCCGAAGAACGCGCGCAGCGCGGCATCGAGCAGCTGCCGGCGACGCTCGGCGAGGCGATCGAGGTCGCCGCCGCCTCCGAGCTCGTCCTGCGCACCCTCGGCGAGCACACCTTCCGCCGCTTCGTCGAGATCAAGCGGCAGGAATGGGACGACTACAGGGTGCAGGTCACCCCGTATGAGATCGAGAACTTCCTGCCAATCCTCTGACGGGCTATAGCCGGCGCCTGGCGTTGTCCTCGGTCGGCCGGCTCGGGTCACGCACTTAGGTGCGCTCCCCTCACCGGACCTCCCTGCGTCCTAGCCAGGCTTGGCTCTAGCCCGTCAACTTTTCCTGGACAGCTCCGAGGGGGCCCAAAACCTGTCGCCGAGGGTGAGGCCGATCGCCGGCACCAGCACGCTGCGGACCAGGAAGGTGTCGAGCAGGACGCCGAAGGCGACGACGAAGCCGATCTCGGTGAGGAAGGTGAGCGGCAGGATGGCGAGCACCGAGAAGGTGCCGGCGAGGACGATTCCGGCGCTGGTGATGACGCCGCCGGTGACCGCCAGGGCGCGCAGGATTCCCTGCTGGGTCCCGTGCCGGAGCGTCTCCTCGCGGGCGCGGGCGATCAAGAAGATGTTGTAGTCGACGCCGAGCGCGACCAAGAAGACGAAGGCGAAGAGCGGCAGCGAGGGGTCCGATCCCGGGAAGCCGAAGATCACGTCGAAGACGAAGTAGCCGACGCCGAGCGCCGCCAGGAAGCTGAGGATCACGGTGCCGATCAGGACCAGCGGCGCGACGATGGCCCGCAGCAGGCCGACCAGGATCAGGAAGACGACGACGAGGATGATCGGCGGGATCACGATCGAGTCCCAGCCGGCGGCGTCCCGCACGTCGAATTCGATCGCGCTCGGTCCTCCGACCAGCGTGCCTGAGCCGGTCTCGTGCGCCGCGTCGCGGATCGGCTCGACGAGGTCGAACGCCTCGGTGGAGTAAGGGTTCGGTTCGAGCGTCGCTTGGACGAGGACGCCCTCGGGCCCGCTGGCGACGGGCCGCGAGACCGAGTCGACCCCTTCGACCGCCGCGACCTCTCGCCGGACCGCATCGACGCGGTCCGGTTCGGTCACGACGACGTCGGTGAGTGCGGTGGTCCCGGACGGGAAGCTCTTGTCGAGCAGTTCCTGCCCTTCCACCGACTCGACCTCCGTCCGGTAGCTGTCTTCGCTGGTCAGTTCGGTCGAGAAGAAGGCGAAGCCGGCGCAGAAGATCAGCAGCACGGCGATCGAGCCGAGCATGACCCGCTGCGGCCCCGCCGCGACGCGGTCGCCGACCCGTTTCCAGAAGCCATGCGTCTCGTCGGCGACCTCCTCGCTTCGGTGGCGACGGACCTCATAGGGGGTGAAGATCGCCCGGTCGAGCGGCCCGACGATCAAGGAGGGGATGCGGCGGCCGCTAAGCCGGCGCAGCACCCAGTTGACCAGCACCAGCGGGAGGAGCAGGAGCACGACCAGGCAGGCGAGGACGACGTAGAGGTGGGCGACGAAGGCCGACCCCTCGGTGACGTGACGGCGTCCCCAGTCAGAGATGGAGTGGGGGCCGGGGGCCGTGGCGCCGGTGTGGGGGACAAAGGGCCAGAAGGCGCGGCGGCCGAAGATCGTCAGCAGCGCTGGCAGGAAGGTCAACATCGAGAGGGCCGCGCAGGCGATGCCGATCGCGGCGATCGGCCCGAGGCCGGCAGTGCCGTTGACCTTCGCCAGCATCAGGCAGAGCAGTGCCGCGATCACGGTCGCCGCCGAGGCGAAGATCGCCGGCCCGGCCGAGGCGAGCGCGGTGCGCATCGCCTCGTGCTTGTCCTCGGTGCGGTGCAGCTCCTCGCGATAGCGGGAGACGAGCAGCAGGGCGTAGTCGGTGCCGGCGCCGAGCACCAGAACCGACATGATCGAGCTCGACTGGCCGTTGATCGTCACGCCCAGCTCGGAGACCCCGTAGCCGATCGAGCGCGAGAGCGTCTCGGCGAACATCACCGCCGCCAGCGGGATGAAGAAGAACATCGGCGAGCGGTAGATGACGATCAGCAGGAAGACGACCAGGCTGACCGCGGCGAGCAGCAGGGTGCCGTTGATGCTTTCGAAGACTTCGATCGCGTCGGCCGAGAAGCCGCCGCCGCCGGTGATCTTGACCTCGAGCCCGCCGCCGGGGTCGGAGACCTCGTCGCGCCAGGCCTGGACCGGGTCGACGATCCGGTCGGCCTCGCCTTCGGCGTTGATGTAGGCGGTGAGGATCGCCGCCTTGCCGTCTTTGGAGACAACCGGGCCGACGAAGGGCGCGTAGTCGCGCGGCTGGCCGGGCACCGTAGGTGGCGCGCCGTCGCTGCGCCTGCCGCCCGCCGCGGCGGTCGCCCCGTCGGCGACGACGCCTGGGAAGCGCTCTTCGGTCATCGCCCCGACGTCGGCGACGATCGTGCGCCGGTCGGCGGCGGTCAGCCCGGACTCGCGCCGGTAGACGATCACGGTGGGCGCCAGTTCGCCCTTCTGCAGCGCCTCGGTCGCTTCCAGCGCCTTCGTCGATTCGGCGTCGCCCGGCAGGTAGGAGGTCGACTCGTTGTTTTCGGCCTCTTCGAACCTGGTCGGCAGTTCGGCCGGGCCTGCGGCGACGAAGATCGCCAGGAACCAGAGCCCGAAGACGACCCACTTGGCCCGGCGACCGGCCGCGAACGTGAAGAGTGAGCCGCGCACGAGGCGGAATCTCTATCAGAGCAGCTTCGCCAGCTCCTCCGGGGCCGCCACCGGCGCCTTGCAGGCGAAGCGCTCGCAGACGTAGGCCGCCGGCCTGCCGTCGAGGGCAGGGCGGTCACGAAGGAGGGGAGGGGCGTCGCAGCCCTCGGGCCCGCCGGCGAGGACGAGGTGAGGCCGGTGCTCGCCTCGCACCACACCGGCGAGCTCGGCCAGCGCCGGGATCGGCTCCGCCGCGTCGCGCGGGGCGATCAGCGCCACCTCCTTGGTGACCGCGACGTGGAAGTCGAGCGCCCGCAGCAGGTGGGCGAAGGCGTCGGGCTGGCGCGGCGCCGCCTTGGCGAAGAGGCGCAGGACGCCGATCGCCTGGCCTTCGTAGGAGCGGTCGCCGGTCAGCGCGGCGAGGCGCAGCAGGCCGAATGCGGCCGCCGAGTTGCCCGACGGGATCGGGTGGTCGCCGATCTCCTTGCGCCGCGCGATCAGCGCCTCGTGGTCGCTCGAGGTCGAGAAGAACCCGCCCCGCTCGGGGTCGCCGAAGCGGGCGATCATCGTGTCGGCCAGCATCTGCCCGCGCTCGAACCAGCGCCGCTCAAAGGTGGCTTCGTGGAGCGTGAGCAGCGCTTCCAGCAGGAAGGCATGGTCCTCGAGGTAGGCGTTGAGGCGCGCCTCGCCGTCCTTGAAGCTGCGCAGCAGGCGCCCTTCCTTGTCGCACAGCATGCCGAGCACGAAGTCGGCGCACTCGCGTGCCGCGTCCAGGTAGTCGGCGCGGCCAAGCGCGGCGCCCGCCTCCGCCAGGGCCGAGACCGCCAGCGCGTTCCAGGAGGAGAGCCGCTTATCGTCAAGGCCCGGGCGGGCCCGCTGCGCGCGCGCCTCGAGCAGCGCCCGCCGCGCCTCGTCCAACCCCTCGGGCTCCGGCGCCGCGGCGCCCTGGGCCCTGT
>DASQDJ010000190.1:0-4212 GCA_035634215.1 Solirubrobacterales bacterium
CAGAGGAGACGGCGGTGGGGTCGCCACCGGACTCGCAGGAGGCGATCGCCTCGAGGGTCGACATCGAGACGCCAGCGGGGAGGGTCGCGAACGCTTCCCGCTCTTCACGGCGGATGCGGGCGCGGCGCTGGGCGCGGATGCGACGCGCGGCCGCCCGCATCTCGCGACGCAGGCTCGCGGCGTGGTCGGCGACCAGCACGCCGGCGACCGGGACGCCGGCCCCCACGGCGATCCGCGGCTCCGCGACGTCCTCGTCTGCGGCGAGCGCGGCGGTGGGCAGGGCCAAGACTATGAGCGAAATGACCAGGGAGTATGTGTTTTTCGTGAGCAAGCGCGGAACCGTGGCGGCATTCCGCGCGCCGCAAAGTGACACCGGTCACACTGGACCGGCCCTCAGGCACGAAATCGCAGGCGATCGCCCAGGCCGGCGGGGCCTAGGCGGCCTTGCCGGTCACCATCGCCAGGCTCGGCAGGGTGCGGAAGGTGTCGATCGAGACGTCGGCGAAGCCCGACTCCGAGAGCCACCGCGACATCTCCTCCCGCGTGTAGGTGTCGGCGCCCGAGGTGAGGTGGAAGAAGAGGCCGAGGATCGAGCCCGAGTCGGGATTCTGGCCCGGCGGCCGGTCGTAGAGGTCGAGCACGCAGAGCGGCGCCCCCGGCCGCAGCGCCGCCCGGATGCGGCCGAAGAGCGCCCGGATCTGCTCGGGCGAGAGGTGGTGGATGATGTTGAAGCAGAGGGCGCCGTCGTGGTGGCCCTCGAGCTCGACCTCGAACATGTCGCCCTCGAGGTGGCTGACACGGTCGCTCATCCCCGCCTCCGCGACGATCTCGCGACCGACCGCGGCGCTGCCGGGCAGGTCGATCACCGTCGCCCTCAGTCCCTGGTGGCGGCGGCAGAGCGCCATCGAGAACTCGCCGTGCCCGCCGGCCACGTCGAGGATCGAGTGCGCGTTGGCGGGCAGCGGCACAGCCTTGGCGACCTCGTCGCTGGAGAGGCGCGCCACCTGGTACTGGCCGCGGATGTAGGAGCGCCAGTAGGGATCGTCGGGAGCCTTCGCGTGCAGCTCGGCGTGGCTGCCGTCGCGGACCAGCCGCTCCAGGTCGCCCCACCACTCCCAGTAGTAGCCGGTGTCGGCGAGGAAGTCCCCGAGGTAGCGGTCCGAGGAGGGATCGAGCCAGCGCTTCGCGCGCGCGGTCATCTCGTACTTGCCGTCGGGGCGCAGCTTCAGGTGCCCGAGCGAGGCGATCACGTCGAGCACCCGCTGCGTCCCGGCCGCCTGCAGCCCGAGGTGCTCGGCCAGCTCGGTCGGCTCGCGCGGCCCCTCGGCGAGCGCGGTCAGCATCCCGGTGCTCTGCGCCACCTGCAGCGAGCGGGCGAGCGGCATCGCGAACATCGCCTCGCCGATCGGCGTCGGCAGCTGGTTGAGCAGCAGGCCCAGTCGCTCGACGAGGCCGTCCGGTCGCGCGGCGATCCGCATGGCGGCCAGCCTAGCGGCATGATTCCCGGATCGCCGAGGACCACGCCACCTCCCGCCTGCTGCTCGCCTGCCCCGACCGGCCGGGGCTGATCGCCGCCGTCAGCGGCTTCCTCGCCGAGGCGGGCCGCAACATCGTCGACGCCGACCAGCACTCCAGCGACGAGGGGCGCTTCTTCATGCGGATGGTCTTCGAGCCGGCGCCGGCCGAGGAGCGGGCCGGGCTCTACGCCCGCTTCGCCCGCGAGCTGGCCGAGCCGCTCGGCATGGACCACCGCTTCGCCGAGTCGAGCGAGCGCAAGCGCGTCGCGATCATGGTCTCGCGCGAAGACCACTGTCTGTCGGACCTGCTGTGGCGCTGGCGCAGCGGCGAGCTGGGCGCCGACCTGGTCGCGGTCGTCTCCAACCACCCCGACCACCGGGGACAGGCCGAGTCGCTCGGCCTCCCCTTCCATCACATCCCGGTTGACAAGGGCGCGAAGGATGCGGCGGAGCGGCTGATCCTCGAGCTGATCGCTGGCGAGATCGACCTGCTCGTCCTCGCCCGCTACATGCAGATCCTCTCCGCCGACTTCCTGGCCGGCCTCGGCGCGCCCGCGATCAACATCCACCACAGCTTCCTCCCGGCCTTCGTCGGCGCCGACCCCTACGCCCGCGCCCACGAGCGCGGCGTCAAGCTGATCGGCGCCACCGCCCACTACGTGACCGAGGCGCTCGACGCCGGCCCGATCATCGACCAGGACGTGGTGCGTGTGAGCCACCGCGACGAGATACCCGACCTGGTCCGCATCGGGCGCGACGTCGAGCGCCTCGTCCTCGCCCGCGCCGTCAAGGCGCACCTGGACGACCGCGTCCTGCTCGACGGCGACCGCACGATCGTCTTCTGAGGCGACTGGCTGCCTAGCCAGTCGCTGTCATAGTTACGCCGATGGAGCAGGCGACCCTGCGGCGGCCCGTTGCGGCATCCCCACCCTCGGCGCTGCCCGGCTCCCGCGCGCCGGCCCTCGTGCAAGGGCTTCGCTACGCGCGCGACCCGCTCGGCTTCCTAGGGCGCTTCCAGCGCCGCTACGGCGACGTCTTCGCGGTCTCCTTCCCCTACTTCGGCCGCGTCGTCTACGTCGCCGACCCCGAGCTCGTCAAAGCGGTCTTCACCGGCTCGCCGCAGCGGTTCCACGCCGGCGAGGCCAACGCGACGGTGCTCGAGCCGGCGCTCGGCCCCAACTCGGTCCTGACGCTCGACGAGGACGCCCACATGCGGCAGCGCAAGCTGCTGCTGCCGCCGTTTCATGGGGAGCGCATCCGTCGCTACGGCGAGCTGATCCGCGAGGCGACGCGGCGCGAGATGGAGCGCTGGCCGGTCGGCGAGCCGTTCTCGCTTCGGCCGCACACGCAGAGAATCACCCTGGCGGTGATCATGCGGGCCGTCTTCGGCGTTCACGACGAGGCGCGCCTCGACCGCTTCGAGCGGCTGATCGAGGACTTCAGCGCCCGCGTCAACCTGATCACCTCGTTCCCCATGCTGCGCCGCGACCTCGGCCGACTCAGCCCGTGGGCGCGGTTCCAGCGCTCGCGGGCGGCACTCGACGAGTTCATCTACGAGGAGATCGCCCTACGGCGCGCCGAGGGCTACGAGGGGGCGGACGACGTCCTCTCCCTCTTGCTCGCGGCCCGCCACGACGACGGCAGCTCGATGAGCGACGAAGAGCTGCGCGACGAGCTGGTGACGGTGCTGGGAGCCGGCCATGAGACGACGGCGACCGCGCTCGCCTGGGCGATCGAGCGGCTGCTGCGCGCTCCCCGGGCGCTGGCGCGCCTGCGCGAGACGATCGCGGCGGACGAGGACGACTACCTCGACGCGACGATCAAGGAGACGCTGCGGGCGCGACCGGTGATCGTCGACGTCGTCCGCAAGCTGACCGCACCGGCGACGATCGGCGGCTACGAGCTGCCGACGGGCACGTTCGTCCTGCCGGCCATCGCCGCGCTTCACTACCGCGAGGATCTCTTCCCCCGGCCGAACGAGTTCCGCCCCGAGCGCTTCCTCGACGGCGGCGCCGACACCTACGTCTGGATTCCGTTCGGTGGCGGCGTCCGCCGCTGCATCGGAGCCGCCTTCGCCGAATACGAGATGCGGGTCGTGCTGCGGACGATGCTGGAGCGGGCGGACCTGCGGGCGCCGGACCCGAAGCCGGAGCGTGTCAAGGTCCGCAACATCACCCTCGCCCCCGCCCGCGGGGCCCGCGTCACCCTCACTCGGCCGCTGCGCTGACCTGCGCCTCGGCCGCTTCCCATTCCGCGTAGAGCTCCTCGACCGCCCGCTTCGCCGCGGCGTGGCGCTCGTTCGCCCGCTGTGCCCGTCCGGGGCTCGCCCAGGCCGCCGGGTCGGCCAGATCGTCTTCGATCTCGCGCAGCTCGGCCTCCGCCTGCTCGATCTTCTCGGCGAGGCGGCTGGCCTTGCGCGCCGCGCGCTGCGACTCGCGACGGCCGTGCTGGCGACTCTTGGGCCGCGCCGCCTTTGCCCTTTGCAGGGCCGCCGCCGTGACGGCCTCTTCCTCGTCTCGCTGCCGCTGGTACTCGGCCCAGCCGACCGGGTGCGAGCGCAGCGTCCCGTCCTCGAGCGCCAGCGTCCGCGTGCCGATCGCCTCCAGCAGCGCCCGGTCGTGGGAGACGAGGATCACCGCTCCCTCGAAGGCCGAGAGCGCGTCCTCGAGCGCCTCGCGACTCTCGACGTCGAGGT
>DASQDJ010000191.1:0-3117 GCA_035634215.1 Solirubrobacterales bacterium
GTCTTCCGAGTTGCCCGAGTACCAAGCGTGGTCGGGCGAGTTGCCAGGCGAGATCAGGCTGAGCTCACCCGCGCGCCAGCGATAGGTGTCCCAGAAGCTCCCGTTCGTGTCCTCCGGGACAAGACTGGATCGGCTCTCGAAGAAGATCGAAAGCTCGCCGGCGGCATCGATCGCGAGGTTGTAGTTGGCGAACCCGCTGAGGCCGAACCCCTTCACCGGCATTTCGATCATCATGCCGAGGTCGGCGTTGCAGGTCTGGCCGGTGGTTTTCTCGCAGAGGTAGGGCTCGACACCGACCGGCGGAGCCGAGATCCGCACGAGCTCGTCAGCGCCGGCGTCGTACAGGTAGACGTCCGCGGCCGTGTCGACGTCGTCCTCGGTCAGCCGGCGGGCGCTTTCGAATACCAGCGCTCCGCCGTCGGGCGTCGCGCGGATGCAGGAGAAGGCCGAGCTTCTCGTCTCGGCTTTCGACGCGGGGCCGGTGACCAGCGCACGGGTCGCACACCCGTCCACGCCCGTCGTACCCAGGTGAGCGACGAACTTCCACCGCGCAGCGCCGCTCTCGCCCTCATCGTAGAGGTAGAGGTTGCGGGTTTCGGTTGCGGCCGCACTTCCGGCCGGAACGTTGGTCCCCGAGCTTCCGGCCGGGGGGGCGTTGTCGGCGTCCGCGGCGGCGAACGGAGCCGGGGTCACGAAGTAGACCCTTTCGCCGTCCTCCGAGATGTATCTCGTGTCCAGGGCGCCGTCGTCACTCAAGTTGGGCTCGGCGGTGCCGGTCTCGCCCCGGGTGACCCGGGTCAGCGTGCCGGTGCCCGGGTCGGCGTCGACGTCGTCGGCCGTGCCGTGGACGCCGTCGTTCCCGGCGGGCATCTCGTAGCGGTAGAGGTCCCACGAGTTCGGCGACGCCGGCCCCGAGGTGATCGAGTTGCCGCCGTTGGGATCGTCGTCCGTCAGCGGCGCTTCGCTCTTGAAGAACACGTACCGTCCGTCGGCCGAGGCGCCTTGGTAGAGCGCGGGACGCAGCAGGTTGATTCTCTGAGTTCCGGACACGCGTGGGCGCGATATCCACCGGACCGTGGCCGGTCCAGTGGAGCCGGGCGCGCCGGATCCGTACTGGCGCACGAAGAGCTGGGCGGGGCAGTCGGTGGCGGCGTTCAGCGCGGTCGTGCAAGCAGCCGGGCCGGAAGCAGGGTCGGGGCTGGTGAAGAACACACGCTTGCCGTCGTCCGACATCGCTCTGAAGACGAGGTCGGTCGATCCGATCACGGCGCCCCGGACGCTGGTGGGCGAGCCCGGCTGGCAGTTCTGGACGGCGATGACATCGGTGGCCGACGCCGTGCCCGACCTTCGCGGCAGCTGCGTGAACCCGCCCGTCGACGTGCACTCGTTGACGAGGTGCTTGGCGCCGCTGCCGGGCGGCTCCTGCATGTAGATCGCCCCGCCGCCCTCCGGCTCAGAGGTATCCGGATCCTCGGCCAGCTGTTTGTGGCTCGGATCGGAAGGGCCGAGCAGTCCTCTGTACAGCCGAGACCATTTCAGGACCCGTTCCCCCTCATCGTCCACCAGGGCGGGATCGTTCGGCGCCGGGCCGGTGGCCGCCGCGATCGTCGGATCGCCGATCCAGTCGTACCAGCCCGAGTTCAGATAGCCGCCGCTTCCCACGTCGGAGAAGACCTTTACGCCGACCGGCGAGGACGAGGGGAAGATGAACTTTGCGTGATACCAAGCCGAGACGTCGAAGTCCTTCGAGAACCCCATTGGATCGCCGAGCGGTGCCGCCGAAGCCGGTGGAATCGAGGCGAGATTGGTGAATGCCTCGCCTCGCCAGCCCTGCGGGCTGCGTCGAATCACCGAGAAGTCCAAGGCGTGAGGGAAGCTGGTACCCCCCTCCGGGTCGAGGATCGCCGCGAAGATCGCGAACATCAGCGACTCGCCGTCGGGCGCGGCGATGCCGGGATATGCCTGGTTGTCTTCCGAGGGCTCGTTGTGTCCCCCTCTGCGGTTCACCTTGTCCGGGGGCGTCACCATCTCGTAGGCCCTCCCCGGGGGAGGCTCAACGGCGGGACGCGTGGTGAAGGTGCGGTTCTGACCCTGGGGCACCGCCGCCCCCTCGGAGCTTTCGGCGACGAGGCGGTAGTGGTAGGTGGTCGCGGGCTGGAGCCCGCCGATCGCCTCGCCCACAGCCTGGGGCCGGCCGCCGTTCAGAACGCCGTCCGGCACCGGTACGCTCGATCCGTAGGCTGCGGTCGTGCCGTATTCGAAGCGATATTTCGACGGCAGGTTGTTCGGGTTGATCGTGCCGAGCAGATAGGCCGAGGTGGCCGAGACCTGCTGGGCCGCACCCGTAGCCGCCTCCGGCGGCGCTTTCGGCGTCGAGAACGTCCGCTCGGCCGAGATATCGGTGCCGGCGCCGAACGCACGTTTTGCGAAGAGACGGGCTTTGTAGGCCGCGTTCGCTTCGAGGTCCGTGATGGTCTCGGGACCGACGGCCTGGGGCACGACGCCATTCCCGATATCGACGAAATCGCTCGCCGCCTGCCACTCTCCATCCGTTCGCGCGTATTCGAACCGGTAGCGGGTGGGAAAGTCGGAGCCGTTGGGGTTCACGGTCCCTGAAAGCGTCGCCTGGTGGACGCCCACCCCTGCGGGCTCGTCCAGGGCAGCGGCGGGGGGTGGCTGGGCGCCGTCGTCGTCGAGCACGAGGATTCGATTCGAGAACCCCCATGACAGCAGGAAGACGTCGCTCGCGGGATCGATAGCCAAGCCGTTGAGCGCTACAGGCGCATCCGGCAGGTGAGTGGAGAGCAGCTGACTCGGTGACGCGCCTGCAGGATTGCCAGAGGTGTCGAGCTCCACGATCCTCGATCCTTCTGGCCCCACCCCTGCTTCGGTGACGAGAACGAGGAGGTCGTCGGTTTGGGGGTCGATCTCCAGAGAGACTACGTTCGCTCCACTTCCTATAGCGAGCGACAAGTCGTAGAAGGGAAGAGTGTCGCCGCTGACGGAATCGAAACGGAGGATGCCCGAACCGTCCTCCGCGTAGACGATTCCGTCGGAGTCCACCGCGACGTCTCTGGGCGTCCCGGTGCTTACGAACTCCCCGTCGTCGTCGCGCAG
>DASQDJ010000192.1:0-12218 GCA_035634215.1 Solirubrobacterales bacterium
GCGACCGCGTGGACGGCGAGCGCGTCGAAGGGCGAGCGCTCTGGCACGCCCAGGCTGCCGTCCCCGACCACGACCTCGACGTTGGCGTAGCCGAGCCGCGCGAGCGCCGCCCGCGCCTCCCCCGCGAGGCCGAGATGACGCTCCACGCTGACGACGTGGGGGGCGAGACGAGAGAGGAGCGCCGCCGAGTAGCCGCTCCCCGTCCCCACCTCCAGCACCAGCTCGTCGCCCCGCAGCTCCAGCGCCTGGGCGATCGCGGCGACGATCCAGGGCTGGGAGATCGTCTGCCCCTCGCCGATCGGCAGCGCCGAGTCCGAGTAGGCGCGCGATCGATAGCGGCCCGGCACGAACTCCTCGCGCGGCACCTCCCCCATCGCGCTCAGCACCCGCTCGTCCGAGATCCCGCGCCGGCGCAGCTGCCGCTCGACCATCCGAGCGCGCAGTGCCGGGAAGTCGGTCATGGCGTCCCCCTACCCGGGGCCGCTCTCATCAGAAGATGTAGTTGCGAAGCTTGGCCGGGGCGAGGACCGTGACCCTGCCACGCCCGGGACGCACGACGCCGGCCCGCTCGAGGTCGGCGAGGAAGCGGCTGACGCTCTCGCGCGAGGTGCCGGCCAGCTGGGCCAGGTCGGACTGGTTCATGCGGATCGTCACCTCGCCCTCCGCCGCGCCGTGGGCCTCTTCGGCGACGAGCTGCAAGAGGACGCCGGCGACGCGGCTCGGAACCGTCTGGAAGGACTGCCGCGAGATCCGCTCGTTGGCGGCGCGCAGCCGCCGCACCAGGGCGCCGACCAGCTTCACCGTGATCTCGGGATGGCGGGCGAGCAGCGCCCGCACTTCGCCCGCCGGCAGCGCCAACAGCTCGCCGTCGCCCAGCGCTTCGACGCTGGCCGACCGCACCTCGCCGTCGAGCATCGCCAGCTCGCCGAAGATGTCGCCCGGGCCGAGCGTCGCCAGCGTGATCGCGCGCCCGTCGGAGTGCTCGCGGGTGACGCGAAAGCTGCCGGCGCGCACGATGTAGCAGGCGTCGGAGTGGTCGCCCTCGTGGAAGACGCGGGTGGCGCCGGGAAAGGAGCGGGGCACGGCGACCCGCGAGAAGCGCTCCAACTCCGCCTGCTCCAGGTCGGCGAAGAGCGGCACGCTACGCAGCAGCTCGACCGGGCTCGGGCTCGTGGTCCCTGGCTCCGCCATGGGGGGATTATCGCGCCCTGGGCCGGTTGCCCTGAGGAGGGCGAGTTTTGGGCTGCTTCCGGCGCGGCGTTCTCGTTTCTCCGTACTACACAGTTTTTACTAAAACAAATAGTCTGCCGCCGGCATGGGGACGCGGAGGGGGAAGGGCCGGGGGCCGAAGCGGGCCCTCGTCACGTTGGCGCGAAACGATCCGGCCTCGACCGGCTCGCCCGACGACATGGCGGTGATACACCCCCTGGAGCGGGACCACGGCCTTCAGCTGGACCACGCCCGCTGGGGAGCGAGGCTGCTCGACGAAGAGAGGGGCTGGAGCGAGCACAACGGCGGGCCAGCCGGCCGTCACCTGCGGCGCAGGCTGAGCGTGAGGGAAAGCGAAACCGGCGAGAGATCGCGCGATCTGCTCGACCACATCATCAGGTTCCCCTCAGCCCCGATCTACGGAATCAACCGAAAGCCGGACTACGGCATCGAGGTGCCACGCGTCGCCTTCCACTCTCTCAGGGTGCTGATGCGCCCTGACGCGGAGAACCGGCCGGTAGACCGCCTCTTCGTCTTCCACAACGGCCTCAACGAGGTGGAGCACCTGCGCTTCTACTACCAGCTCGCCGACTGGATCCTGGAGAAGGAGGCCGGCGAGTCGGAGAGCCGCTCGGCCTGCCTGCTCGCGCCGTTTGCCGGCCACCTGACCCACGCCTCCTTCTCGGGGCCCTTTTCGCAGACCCCGCTTTCCCGCTACCTCAACGACTCGGGCGAGCTGTTCCGACAGTTCCTCCGCTACATGGCGGAGATGCGCTGGCTGCTCAGCGCCGTCAACCGCGAGACGCCCCTCGATTGGCTGGTCGGCGAATCGCCGATCGAGCACGGAGAGCTCGCCGCCCAGATGAGCGACGAATGCCGGAACCTGCGCGGTGCGAGCAAGGCCGCCCTCGACGACGCGGCGCAGGGCAAGGGCGAGGACGAGAGCCTGCTCGGCTCCGAAATCGAAAGGTCGACCTTCAGCTCGACGATCGAGGCGCTCAACGAGGTGCTGTGCCGCAGGGAGGGGCGCGGTAACGCCAACGTCCACACCCACGTCGTGGGCTACAGCCTGGGCGGCTTCCTGGCGCAGTCGGTCTTCTTCACCTGGCCCAACCTCGTCTCGAGTTGCGCGACGATCTGCTCGGGCGGGGCAATCAGGGCGCTCTCGCCGACTGCCTTCGCCCATCCGGAGGAGTGGCAGGCCGTTCTCCACACGCTCCGGCCCGAGCTGGAGGAGTCGATGCTGAGTGGCCGCATCGCCCGCGTTGAGACCGGGCGCGGCGGGGTGCGCGAGATCGCCGGCATGCGCGAGGACCGTTTCATCTATTGCCAGCGCATCTTCGATCAGGTCTTCCTGCAAGAGGACCATGCCTCCTACAAAGCCCGCCTCTCGGAGTACGGGACGAGGATGCTGTTCATCGGCGGCGGTGAAGACCCGATCGTGAGGCCGCGCGAGGTCCTCGATGCCAGTCCCAAAGAGGGCATCACGATGCTCTCGGTCGCCAACTTGACCCACTTCCTCGGCACGGAGGCTCAGACCAAGCGCGAGACCGAGCAGCGGGAGTTCTGGCTGCCAGAGGCGGGCGGGCTGATCGCGAGGGCGGCACGACAGGCGGAGTGGCTGCACGCTCAGGACCGCGAAGTCGCCGAAAAAAGGCATCTGGAGGCCAGGCAGCTCGAGGAAAAGAGCAAACGGGCGGCGAAGCGAGGCGAGGAGGCGCAGGAGAGGGAGAGAACGGCCAGGGCCAAAGGCAAGGCCCCGCCGCGGCGTCCGAAGGAAAGGGACCTGGAAAGCCCCGACTTCGAGAGCGCTCTCGACTGGGTGATCGACGGAGTGCGGAGGAGATACGACGAAGAGGAGACGAAGGGCTGGCTCTTCATCTGCCGCAACGGCCTCCCCGCCGCCTTCCTCAACTCGCGGATGCGTCAGGCATGGGCGACCGGGCTGCGCCACCACGACGTGTTCGTCCAGAAATATGCGGAGGGCCTGACCCACCGAGCGGCCGAACTGCGCGCGATCAAGGACCGCATGACGATCGTCCTGCCGCAGGGCCTCCGCGAAACGTTCGTCAACTTCAGCGGACAGCTCGTCGACCCGCACAGCGACGCGCCCGGCCATTTCTCGACCAAGCGGGACAGGAGCGCGGCCTGGACGAGCTTCGCCCGCCAGTGGGGCGATCAGGCCCGCTGGTTCGAGGCAGGTCCGATCGCGAGGAGCCTGCGCCCGAACATCGACGCCGGCGATTTCTGCCAGGCGGTCAGCACTTGGCGCACCGTCCCGCCCGAGCACCTGTGCGTGACCCACGTCCCGGACGTCTGGATCTCCGTTAACGAGGGGGAGGGCTACCCCGCCGACGAGCCGGACGCGGCGGCGCGGCGGCTGCTCGACCGGGTGGTCCGCATCGTCCAAAAAGAGCACGAGGAGCAGCGCAGGGCCGAGAGCGACCCGGCGATCCTCGTGCCGCCGCGCGCCCCGATGAGCTACGTTGGCAAGGAGCTGCAGAAAGACCTCGACAAAGGCAAAGTCCGGATCGTCCGGGTCTCAGCCACCGAGTTGAACCCGCGCTACAGGGGAAGGCTCGAGACCTCCTTCACCGCGGCGCTGTTGCTGATGGCGCACTGCGCCGCGGCACTCATCCGCTCCGTCGATCGTCCGCCGGCGCCGCAGCCAAATCGGAGAAGGTAACCGCGGCCCTCAGCGCGCCGTGGCGGTCAGCTTGCGCGGCCCGCGGCTGAAGCCGGCGCTGAGCAGGGCCTCCTCGTGGCCGGAGCCGATCACCGGCTCGCCGTCCAGCTTCTCGACCGCGAGCTTCGGCAGGCGGCCGGCGGAGACCGCCTCGGCCAGGGCGGCCATCGCGGCGCCCAGCTCGGCGTCGTCGAGCTCGACCAGCCGCAGGATGCCGCGGCCGCCGCGCTCGACGTAGACGATCGCCTCGCCGTCGCGAAGCAGGACATGGGCACCGGGGGCGCGGGCGGGGCGGCGGCCGGAGGGCGCTTTCGGCCAGGGCAGCGAGGCACCGTAGGCGTTGGCGGGGTCGGTCGCGGCCAATAGCTGGAGGGACCCGTCCGATTCGGGCAACGAGCGCAGCCGCTCGACCGCGCCGGGCAGGGCGAACTGGGCGCCGCCGAGACCCTCGACGAAGTAGCCGCGGCGGGCGGTGCCGAGCAGCTCGAGGTTGCCGAGCTCGGCGTAGAGGGTCGAGAAGCCCCCGGGGACCCCCTCGGCGAGGACCGTCTCCCGGGTGACGATGCCGTAGCGCTCCAGCATCAGCTCGGCCTGGGCGCGGAGGCGGGCGCCTGGCCCCGGCGCGTCCTTGAACAGCGGCACGGTGAGCGACCAGCGACCCTGGATCGCCGCTCCCGCCCCGGAGCGACGGCGGGCGAAGCGGCGGCCGGCGCGTTCCTGGGCGGGGACCGCGCGCAGGCGCGGCGCCCGCAGCGGCGCGAAGGCGTCGGTGGTCACGTCCCCGGCCCAGGCAAGGTCCCAGAGCGCGTTGTGGAGCTCCTCGGCCGGCACGTCGAGGTCGGCGACTAGGTCGATCCAGAAGGCCGGCCCGGCGGCGAGCCGCTCGCGGATCGCGTCGTGGGGGGCGCCCTCGGCCGGGTCCAGCTTCGCGTTGGCGGGCGGCGGCCCGGCCAGCCGCACGTCCTCGCGGAAGTAGAGCGCGACCCGGCCGTCGCTGCGGCCGAGCGGCCCGGCGCCGATCCAGACCACCTCGCCGCTCGTGCAGAGCTCGTCGAGCCACGAGGGCGAGTAGGCGCCGAGCCGCCGCGGCAGCACGTCGCCCTCCCAGACCTTGGCGGTCAGCGCGACGCCCTGCAGGGGAACGAGCGCGTCGCGCAGGCGGTCGATGCCGGCGCCGGCCCGGCGGTGGGCGTCGACGTTCTGCCAGCTCGGCAGGAAGCGGGCGAAGCGGTCGCGCGCCGCCGGCTCCACGTCGCGGCGCAGGTGGGCGAGGCTTGCGCGCCGCACCCGGCGCAGCACTTCGGAGTCGCACCACTCGCGTTCGGTGCCCTCCGGCGCCAGCTCGCCGCGCACG
Source organism: Solirubrobacterales bacterium (assembly GCA_035634215.1). GTDB lineage: Bacteria > Actinomycetota > Thermoleophilia > Solirubrobacterales > 70-9 > VRUE01. Next base: position 5,250 of record DASQDJ010000192.1, read on the forward strand.
ACCGCGCCTTCGCGCTCCAACTCGCGCAGCGCCGGCAGCGGGACGACGCCGGAGCGGGAGGCGAGCTGGACGGTCGGGAAGGGGCCGTGCGTGCGCGCGTAGCGACGGACCATGGCGCGCATCGCGTCGGGGTGATCCTCGAGGAAGGTCTCTGGCAGGCCGGGCGGCGGCGGCACGCCGAGCGCGTCGCGGTAGAGGCCGGCGTCCTCGGCGGCGAGGTAGCGCTCCTCGCCGGCCACCCGGACCTTGGCGACGCGGCGCTCGGTGGCCAGCTTCTCCAGCATCGAGGCGGCCGAGTAGCCCTCGGCGACCCGCTCCTCGCACTCCGCCGCGGTCAGGTCGCCGAGGTTGCGGAGGACCTGCTGCAGGGCGTCGCGGTCGCCCGCCCGTCCGCCCTCGGTGCGGTGCTGGAGCTGCGCCTCGACCTCGGTCAGCGCTTCGGGGTCGATCAGCTCGCGCAGCTCCTCCTGCCCGAGCAGCTCGCGCAGCAGGTCGCGGTCGAGCGCCAGCGCCGCCGCGCGCCGCTCGGCGTTCGGCGTGTCTCCCTCGTACATGTAGGTCGCGACGTAGTCGAAGAGGAGCGAGGAGGCGAAGGGCGAGGCAGTCGGCGTCTCGACCTCGACTAGGTCGAGCTTGCGCGAGTGCAGGTCGCGCAGCAGGTCGCGCAGCGAGGGCAGGTCGAGCACGTCGCGCAGGCACTCGCGGTAGGTCTCGAGGATGACCGGGAAGCGCGGGAAGTCGCGCGCCACCTCGAGCAGGCTCTGCGACTTCAGCCGCTGCTGCCAGAGGGGCGTGCGCTTGCCGGGGTAGGCGCGCGGGATCAGCAGCGAGCGGGCGGCGTTCTCGCGGAAGCGGGCGCCGAAGAGCGCCGTGCCAGAGAGCTCGCGGACGACCAGGTCCTCCAGCTCGTCGGGCTCGATCATCACCAGGTCGGCGGGCGGCGGGTCGTCGGCGTCGGGCAGGTGGACGACGATCCCCTCGTCCGACCAGATCGCGTCGGCCTCGAGGTCGCGCTCCTCGCGGATCTTCTGTGCCAGCGCCAGGCCCCAGGCGGCGTGGACGCGGCCGCCGTAGGGCGAGAGGACGCAGAGCCGCCAGTCGCCGATCTCGTCGCGGAAGCGCTCGACCACGATCGTCTCGTCGGAGGGGACGACGCGAGTCGCCTGCTGCTGCTCGCGCAGGTAGGCGACGAGGTTGCGGGCGGCGCGCGCGTCGAGGTCGTAATCCTTCGCCAGCTCCTCGGGCTCGCGGGCGACCGCCTCGCGGGCGAAGGCACCGATCGCCTTGCCGAGCTCGGCCGGGCGGCCGATCCCGTCGCCCTTCCAGAAGGGCACCGCGCCGGGCAGGCCGGGGGCGGGCGTGACGATCACCCGGTCGCGGGTGATCTCCTCGATCCGCCAGGTGGTCGCGCCGAGCAGGAAGGTCTGGCCGGGGCGGGCCTCGTAGACCATCTCCTCGTCGAGCTCGCCGACCCGGCGGCCGTCGGGCAGGTGTACCCCGTAGAGGCCGCGGTCGGGGATCGTGCCGGCGTTGGTGACGACCAGCGATCGCGCCCCTTTGCGGCCATGGATGGTTCCTTTGGTGCGGTCCCAGACGATCCGCGGGCGCAGCTCGGCGAAGCGGTCCGACGGGTAGCGACCGTCGAGCATGTCGAGCACGTTCTCGAGCTGTTCGCGCGACAGATCGGAGAAGGGCTCGGTCGCCGTGACGAGCCGCTCGACCTCGTCGACCGTCCACTCGTCGAGCGCCGCCATCGAGACGAGGTGCTGGGCGAGCACGTCGAGCGGGTTGCGCGGGATCACGGTCTCCTCGATCGCCCCTTCGCGCATGCGCCGCGCGACGACCGCGCACTCCAAGAGATCGGCTCTGAACTTGGGGAAGATCCGCCCCCGCGACACCTCGCCCAGCGAGTGCCCGGCCCGGCCCACGCGCTGCAGGCCGCGGCTGACCGACTTCGGCGACTCGACCTGGATCACCAGGTCCACCGCTCCCATGTCTATTCCCAGCTCCAGGCTCGACGTAGCCACGAGACACGGCAGCTGCCCCGACTTCAGCATCTCCTCCACGACGGTGCGCTCCTCGTGGGAGAGCGAGCCGTGGTGAGCGCGAGCTATTTCCGGGGCGTCGTGGCCCGCGGGTCCTGTCGCCGCAGGGGACCCACCCCCCCTTCCGGTAGCTAAAGCTTCCTCAGGGGGGGTCCCCCCTACGGCGCCACCCGCGGGAGGATCGTCTGAGGGAGTCGCGTCGCCCGCGGCGGGGTTGCCGAGCTGCTCGGTCGCCGGGAGCTCATCCCAAGCCAACTCGTTCAAGCGCTTCGCTATTCGCTCAGCCGCCCTCCTGTTATTCACGAAGACGATCGTGGAGGTGTGCTCCTGAACGAGCTTCAGCAGCTCGGGATCGATGGCGGGCCAGATGGAGCGGACGTGGGCGTTGGGCTCGCCGTCGGCGGGGACGCCGTCCTCGGTTGGGAAGTTGGGCGCTCCCGGTTCGGACATGTCCTCGACCGGGACGACGATCTCCAGGTCGAGCTCCTTGGCCACCCCCGCGTCGACGATCTCGCAGTCCCTTTTCGGCCCGACCAGGAACTTCGCTATCCGCTCCAGCGGGCGCTGCGTCGCGGAGAGGCCGATGCGCTGGATCTGCTCGGCTTCGCTTAGGTCCTCCAGGCGCTCCAGGGTCAGGGCCAGATGGGCGCCGCGCTTGGACTGGGCGACGGCGTGGATCTCGTCGACGATCACCGCCTCGACGCCGGTGAGGATCTGGCGCGCCTCGGAGGAGAGGATCAGGTAGAGCGACTCGGGGGTCGTGATCAGGATGTCGGGCGGGTTTTTGCGCATCGCGCGGCGCTCCGCCTGGCTGGTGTCGCCGGTCCGCAGCCCGACGGAGATCTCCGCGCCGATCCCACGCAGCGGCGCCCGCAGGTTCCGCTCGATGTCGTAGGAGAGCGCCTTGAGCGGCGAGACGTAGACCAGCTTCACGCCGGGCGGCTGCTCCGCTTCGCGTCCGCCGCCGCCGGGCGCTCCGCCTGACCGACGCGAGAGGCGGTCGATCCCCCAGAGGAAGGCGGCGAGCGTCTTGCCCGAGCCGGTCGGGGCGCAGATCAGCGCGTTCGAGCCGCCCGAGATCGCCTTCCAGCCGCCGGCCTGGGCGGGGGTCGGGCCCGCGAAGGACGCCTCGAACCAGCGCCTGACGGGGGCGCTGAAGGGCGCCAGCGGGTCGGTCTCGTCGGTCGTTTTCCGGTCAGTCGCCAACCGACCGATCTTACGCCCCGGCGTCGAGAAGGGAGGCCGCTAGCGGCCGAAGGTGGCGCGCGGCACGATTTCGGGGTCGCCCCCGGTCCAGGCGTTGAAGACGTACCAGGAGGGCTTCGCCTCGCGGGACTCGGTGAGCAACCCAGCCGAGTCGCAGAACTGGCAGGCGCCAGCCGCGTCGGCCCAGGAGAACCACCAGACGCCGCCGATCCGCCAGCCGCGCCGGTGGCTCGCCAGCATCGAGAAAGCCCGGTCGAGCTCTCGCGCCTGCCCCGCCAGGCCGCGCTCCCAGCGCGACTCGAAGCTGTCGGAGCCCCAGCCGAGCTCGGTCACGTAGAGCGGCGTCCCGCCGTCGTTGTGCACCCGCATCACCCGCCGCAGGTTGCGGATCTGGCTGCGCATGGCGTGGGCCGTCGCGACATAGGGGTGCAGCGCGATCCCGTCGAAGTGCTCCTTGACCCGGCGCGCCCGGTAGAGCCGCGAGAGGAAGTCGCCCGAGCTGACGTTGGGAGGCACCTGCAGCGGGCGCCCGAAGAGGCCGCCGACAATCACCTTGGCGCCGCTGTCGGCCGCGTGGATCGCCCGGCCGCTGATCCTGATCAGCCGCGCGAAGCGCTCCGGGTCGGCGCGCCCGAAGGTGACGATGTTGGCCTCGTTCCAAATCTCCCAGCGCCGGATCGGGACGTAGGGCAGATCTTCGTTTTCCAGCCAGAAGCGGCCGTTGGAGCCGTAGCGGCGCACCGCGCGCCGCAGGAAGGAGGCCCAGGCGCGCCGCTCGCGGGCACGCGTCACCGGTTCGTGGCGGAGCTCGGACGAGAGCCAGACGGGGGTCCCCCAGACGAAAGGCATGACGCGCAGCTCGTAGCGAGCGGCCATCTCGACCGCGCGATCGAAGCTGTCCCATTCGGTCGGGACGAGCGCCGGGTCGGCCGACTCGAGGTGCGACCAGAAGAGCGGCAGCCTGATGCTGGTCAAGCCCGCCTGAGCCATGAGCTCGTAGTCCTTCTCATCGGGATCGCTCTGCGGCGAGATCCCGATGAAGCCGGGCGGCGCCTGGCCGGCCGCGGCGGCCGGCGCCAGCAGCAGGACGAGCACGACGGCCAGGCCGAGCAGCGGGCGCGCGACTCGGCCTGGCCCTGGGTTTTCGCTAAGGCCGGCCACCGGCAAAGCCTACGTAGGCTCGCCAGGCGGGCTTCGGGACGAAGGCTTCCGTGAAGAGCCCGGTGCCACCGCAGAAGTTGCAGGACCCTTCCTGGTCCTCGACCGCGAACCAGTAGATCCGCTTCAGCTTCCAGCGGCGCTGGTTTTTCTCGAGCAACCGGAAAGCCCCCTTCAACTGCTTGACCTGCCCGCGCATCGACCCTTTCGCCAGGGAGTTGCCCGAGCTGCCCCGCTGCGAGCTCCAGCCGAGCTCGGTGAGCCAGAGGCTCTTGCCGGCGTCGCCGAGCGCTTTCAGCGTCGTCCGCAGCTCTTCTATGTAGAGGCCCATGCGCTGATACGTCCCGGTGTAAGGGTGCAGCGCGACCCCGTGGTACCGCCGCTGGATCCCCGGCGTCGTCCGGTACATCTCGACCAGGAACTCGGTGGCGAAATACGCTTCGCGCACGCCCCGTTTCCTGAGCGCCTCAATCGGCTTGGCGAACATCCCGCCCAGCAGGATCTGGGCGCCGCGGTCGACGCTCCGAATCGCCCCGTAGGAGAGCTTCACGAGCTTTCCGTATTCAGCCGGGTTGGGCCGCGCCACGAAGTACTTGAAGTTTGGCTCGTTCCAGATCTGCCAGACGCGAATCGGCCGTTTCGGAACACCGGGGTTTTCGCTCCAGAAGCTGCCGTTCGGCCCGTAGCGCAGGACAAGTTCGCGCAGGAAGCGCTTCCAGCCGGCCTTCTGGGCGCCGGTGCGGACCGGCAGGTAGCTGGGGCTGTTGACGCGCGGGTCCGGCGGCACCGCCCACGACGGCGTCCCGTAGAGGAAAGGCAGGACCTCGACGCCGGCGGCGGCGGCTTTGGCGACGATCGGGTCGACGCTCGACCATTCGAAGACTCCGCCCTGGACCGGCTGCACAGCCGCCCAGAAGATCGGGATCCGCATGCTGTCCACGCCGCCTCGCTTGAGGCGCTGCACGTGCTCGAAGGTGGGCGTGGCCTGCGGGACGACCCCCCAGAACTTGGCCGGCACGGCCTCGGCCGAGGCGGCGCCAGTGGCGAGCAGGCCGGCAGCCGCGAGCAGCGTCGCGCCAAACGCACGCGCCCTGAAGCTCAGGTGAGAAGCGCTCTGTCGCATCGGGTCAGCCCGCCTCGGGGGAAGCGGGGGCGCCGGGATCGCCGTCGTTGCGGCGACGGCGCATCGCGACCGCTCCGATCGAGATCGCGGCCAGAACCGCGAGCGCGATCAGGATGGGCACGAGCGGTGAGCTGCTGTCGCTTGCCGGGTCGAGGCCGAGGCGCTCGGAGCCCAGGCCACCCTCGCCGGCCTTCCCCTTGTCGGCCTTCGTCGCGCCGCCTTTGCCGTCGCCGTCCTTCTTGCCCCCGCCGGGGCCAGCGCCTTCGTCCTCGCCGGTCTTGCGATTTCCGTCGTCGCCGCCGTCGGAGCCGGGCGGCGTGGCAGACTGACCGTCGTCGCGAGTCTTCCCGGACCCCGACTTGTTATCGCTGTGCGGCTCGCGTCGGTCGATTTCCGATTCCGGCACGTCGCAATATTCGATCTGGCTCGAATCGCCATCGCATTCGTCGGCGACGGCAAGGGTGGGAAAGCAGGCAAATGCCAATAGCGCAAAGACTGAGAGCAACCCGAGGCGCAGGCCGCCCGGCAGCTGGTTTCGGTGAGGCTTCCCAAGCATGGCGCGCGAGGTTAGCGGAATCGGCGGCGGTGATTGGGCCAGTCGCGCTGCTCCTCGGGATCGCCCTGGCCGGGGGCGGCTTCGACGTGACGACGCGGCACATCGCCGGCCTCGCCGCATGGCTCGTGGTGGTCGCCCTGCTCGTCCTCGGCGCCGCCTCGAGAGTGACTCTGGCGCCTCCCCTGCTCTGGTCCGTCGCATCGCTCCTGGGCCTCGCTCTCTTGTCTGGGCTGTCGTCGTCCTGGTCCGGCTCGGCCGAGCTGAGCGTGATCGAGGCCGATCGGGCGCTCGTCTACCTCGGCGTCTTCCTCGCCGCCTTCCTGATCGCCCAAACCGACCGCAGGCGCCAACGTTTCGCTGAAGGCCTGGCGATTGGCCTGGCGGCGATCGCCGTCCTCGGCCTGGCGAGCCGCCTGCTACCCGACATCGTGCAGGTCGCCAACGGGCTCGGCAGCGGCCCGCGGCTGCGCTATCCGCTCGGCTACTGGAACGCGAACGGCGTCGCCTTCGCGATCGGCGCGATGCTGCTCCTCTGGCTGAGCCGGCGGGCCAGCTGGGTCGGCGCGCGCTGGCTCGCCGTCGCCTTCACGCCCGCCGTGCTGCTGGCGCTTTACTTCACCTTCTCGCGTGGCGGGCTGCTGGCCCTGGCGGTCGGCGCCGGCTGCCTGCTGGCGCTCTCGCACGACCGGCTCTGGCTGCTGGCGACCCTCGGCATCGGCATGCTGGCGACGCTGCCGGCCCTGCTCGCGGCGCAGGCGCGGCAGGAGCTGACCGACAACGTCGCGACCCAGGCGACGGTCGACCAAGGCGCCACCGTCTTCCTGATCCTCCTCGCGGGGACGGCGCTGGCGCTGCTCCTGTTCGCGGGCCTGCGCCGCCTC
>DASQDJ010000193.1:0-7653 GCA_035634215.1 Solirubrobacterales bacterium
CCGATCCGCGCCCCGATGTTGACCGCCATGCCGCCGACGTCCTCGCCGATCAGCTCGACCTCGCCGGTGTGGATGCCGGCCCGGACCTCGATGCCGAGCTCCGCCAGGGCCTCGCGGATCGCGCAGGCGCAGCGGATCGCCCGCGCGGGGCCATCGAAAGTGGCGAGGAAGCCGTCCCCCATCGTCTTCACCTCCCGCCCGCGGTGGACGCTCAGCTCGCCGCGGACCAACGCGTCGTGGCGCTCCAGCAGGTCGCGCCAGCGGCGGTCCCCGAGCCGCGCCGCCAGTTCCGTGGAGCCGACGATGTCGGTGAACAGGACCGTGGCGAGGGCGCGTTCGGGCTCGTGGGCGCGCCGGCTGCCGACCAGGAACTCCTCGATCTCGTCGAGGAGCGCCTCCTGGTCGCCAACCTGTGCCAGGTGATCGGAGCCATCCAGTTCGACGAAGCGGGCGCCGGGAATCCTCTCGGCGATGAATCGGCCCTGGCGGGCCCAGGCGATCCGGTCGTCGCGACGGTGCAGGAGGAGGGTCGGAACGTCGATGCTGGGCAGGATGGCGCGCACGTCGATCTCGCGGTAGAGGTCGATCAGGTCGGTCGCCCCAGCAGGACTGGTCCCCTGGCGCAGCAGCCGCGCCCACCAGCCTTCGAACTCGGCGTCGCCCGCGGCGCTGGGCGCCCAGGTCTCGATGCCCACCGGGCCGCCCCACTCGCGGCGCATCTTCGCGCTCCAGCGATCGAGCGCCTCGGGCGGCACGCCGAGGTCGAAGCCCGGCCCGTTGACCATCCGCGCGAAGGTGCCGTAGAGGGCAAGCGAGGCGACGCGCTCGGGATAGGTCGCGGCGAAGAGCATCGACATCGGCCCGCCCTCCGAGACGCCGAGGATCGCCGGCCGCACGCAGCCGGCCGCCTCCATCACGGCCAGAAGGTCGCCCATCGAGTCCTCCAGGGTCGGTGGGTCGCTGGGTCGGTCCGAAAGGCCCTGCCCGCGCTTGTCGAAGACGATCAGCCGCGCGAAGGAGGTGAGGCGCCGGATGAAGCGCCTCGCCGCCGGCTGCTCCCAGAAGACGTCGACGTGGTGGACGAAGCCCGGCACGAAGACGACGTCGAGGGCGCCGTCGCCGAGCGCCTTGTAGGCGATGCTCAGTCCGTCGGAATTGGCGTAGCGCGTCGGGGCTTCCATGGCCTCTCGCCTCCGCGGCCGACTGTAGCGACCGGTCGCTAGGGGCGTTCCGGGCCGGTGACCGTCGTCAGCGCCTGCCCCGGCCCGCCGGCGAGGACGCGACGGACCAGCCGCGGCGCCAGGATGCGGAGCATCGCGGTGAGCGCGTAGGGCCGCGGCACGTAGCGCTCGGCCTTGCCACCCAGGCCGCACTCGACGATCGCCTCGGCGACCTTCTCCGGCTTGGAGACGATCCAGCGGGTCAGCCGCCGCTCGCGCAGCTCGGTCGCCGGGAAGCCCTCGGTGACGACGAAGCCCGGCAGCACCAACCCGACGTGGACGCCGTGTGGGCGCTCCTCGGCGAAGAGCGAGTCGCTCCAGCCGATCAGCGCGAACTTGCTCGCCGAGTAGGCGCCGGTGCGAGCGCGCGAGACGCGGCCGGCCGTGCTCGCGACGTTGACTATCGCGCTCGGCGCCGTTGCACGCAGCCGCGGCAGCAGCGCCTCGGTGAGGCGAACGGCAGCGTCGAAGTTCAGGTCCATGTGACGGCGCACGTTCTCGTAGCCCTTCTCGGCGAAGGCGCCGCGCCAAGCGGCCCCGGCGTTGTTGACGAGGAGATCGAGGCGGCCGCCGTGCTCGGCCTCGAGGTGGGCGCGAACGCGCTCCGGGGCGTCGCTGTCGGTCAGGTCGAGCGCCAGCCAGGTGGCGCGGCTGGGCAATGAGTCGGCGAGCGCGCGCAGCCGCTCCTCGCGGCGCGCGACCAGCACCAGCTCGACGCCCGGCTCACGGGCGAGCCGCTTCGCCGTCGCCTCGCCGATGCCGCTCGAGGCGCCCGTCACCAACGCCGTCCTGCCGCTCTCGCTCATCGCCGCGAACGCTAGTCCAACCCGCCCGGCCAGCGCGGGCACGGCTGGCATACTGCGTCGTCCTCATGGCCGAGATCCCCGCACTGCTCGACCGCCTGCTGCGCCAGATCGCGCCCTCGGGCCACGAGGAGCCCGCGGCCGCCGTTTGGCGCGAGGAGGCCTCCTTCGCCTCGCTCTCGACCGACGGGCTCGGCTCCTCGATCGCCCGCGTCGGTGACGCCGCGCCGCTGCTCGCCGTGGTCGGCCACATCGACGAGATCGGCCTGGCGATCACCCATATCGATGAGAAGGGCTTCCTCTACTTCTCGCCGCTCGGCGGCTGGGACCCGCAGGTACTGGTCGGCCAGCGCGTCTCGATCCGGGCCAGGGACGGGGTCGTGCCCGGCGTGGTGGGGCGCAAGCCGATCCACCTGCTCGAGCCCGACCAGCGCAAGAAGGCCGTCGAGCTGAAAGGACTCCATATCGACGTCGGCGCCGCCTCGCGCGAGGAGGCCGCCGAGCTCGTCCGGGTCGGCGACCCGGTGACGATCGCCGCGGAGCCGACGCGGCTGGCGGGCGACCGCCTGATCGGCAAGTCGATGGACAACCGGCTTGGCGCCTACGTGGCGTTGGAGGCGCTGCGTCGCTGCCACGAGCGGGAGTCGCTGCGGGGCAGCTTCGCCGCGGTCGCCGCCGTCCAGGAGGAGATCGGCCTGTTCGGCGCCCGCACCTCGGCCTTCGCGATCCGGCCCGACCTGGCGGTGGCGGTCGACGTCACGCACGCCACCGACGCCCCGGGCGTCGAGGCCAAGCAGCTGGGCGAGCACCCGCTCGGCTCCGGCCCGGCGATCAGCCGCGGCTCCACCCTCTCGCCCAAGGTCTTCGAGCTGCTGGTCGAGACGGCCGAAGAGGCCGGTATCGAGCACACCGTCGCGGCGAGCGGGCGCAGCACCAGCACCGACGCCGACGCGATCCAGATCTCCCGCTCGGGCATCCCGACCGGCCTCGTCTCGATCCCGCTCCGCTACATGCACTCGCCGGTCGAGATGGTCGACCTCGGCGACCTCGAGGCAACGGTCGAGCTGATCGCCGCCTTCGCCGCCCGGCTCGAGGCAGGCGTCGACCTCAGCCGCTGAGCGCCGGGACCCTCTCGCGGCCACGCAGCACGACCCGGTCGCGGCCGCCCGACTTCGCCGCGTAGAGCGCCGCGTCGGCCTGCCCGACCAGCTCGTCCGCGTCGACCAGGCCGGCGCCCGAGACGGCGACTCCGATGCTGACGGTGACGGGGACGCCGACCGGGCGCCGCTCGCGGACCGCCTCGCGCAGCCGCTCGGCGATCTCCATCGCCTCCGCCTCACCCGCCCCGGGCAGGACGACGAGGATCTCCTCGCCGCCGACCCGGTAGATCGAGTCGCCGGCGCGAAGCGTCGCGCGCATCGTGTAGGCGACGTCCTGCAGGACGGCGTCGCCGGCGGCGTGGCCTAGCTGGTCGTTGACCCGCTTGAAGTGGTCGAGGTCGCAGAGGAGCAGCGCGTGTGAGAGGCCGTCCTCGCTGCTGCTCGGCTGGCCGTCGAGCTCGGCGAGCCGCTGCTCGAGCGCGCTGCGGTTGCAGAGGCCGGTCAGCGGGTCGACCGTGGAGCGGCGGCGGTGGGCGCGGTCGGACTCGACCAGGGCGCCGGAGAGGATCACGGCGCAGACGACGAGCGCGACGGCGGCCAGCACGTCCTGGTAGTTGGCGGCGGCGGTGCCGGCGTCAAGGCCGTAGGTCGCGGCCAGGAGAAGGACGAGGATGTAGGCGGCCCCGACCACCATGCCGCGCGGCTCGAACCGAGCGCCGACGGTCACCGCCGGCAGCGCGAACCACATCAGCGCCGGACTCTCCGCCCCCCCGGTCACGACGACGGCATCGGCGATCAACAGCGGCAGGATCCCCCACGCCGTCGCCACCCACACCGCCGGGTGGGTGCTCGTCCGCATGAACCGGTCGGCGACCGAGAAGCCGGCCAGGCCGACCGCCAGCGGGGCGATCCACCACCAGCCGATGTCGGAGCTGATCGCGGCCAAGCCGATCGCGAGGATCGCGAAACAGGCGAGCCGGTAGCGGCGCATCCGCAGCTCCATGTCGATCAGCCGTTCGCGCCGGGCGCTGTCGCGCACGGCGACCAGCGACTCCTTGGGCGGCGCGGTCGCGACCTCCTGCGGCGCCCGCAGTCTCTCCAGCCTGAGCTTCACGCATCTCGCATCGGCCTGTCGGGGCCGATACTTGAGGTTGTCGAACAACCTTAATGTGCTTTTCTGTCTGCGCCAGAGGCGGAGGCGCTCAATCGACGAGCCGCAGCTCCTTGCCGAGGCCGCTGAGGCTGCGAAAGCCCTCCGCCTCGACCACGACCAGGTCCTCGATCCGCACGCCCAGCTCGCCGGGCAGGTAGACGCCCGGCTCGACCGTCACCACTTCGCCCGGCTCCAGCACGTCCTCGGAGCGGGGTGAGAGGCGGGGCGCCTCGTGGACCTCGAGGCCGACGCCGTGCCCGAGCCCGTGGCCGAAGCGCTCCCCGTGCCCCGCCGCCGCGATCGGCTCGCGCGCGATGGCATCCAGCGACTCGCCTTCGACGCCCGCTCGGATGGCGACCAGCGCCGCGTCCTGTGCCTGGCGGACCAGCTCGTAGACCTCCCGCGCCTGCTCGCCGGGCTCGCCGGTCGCGAAGGTGCGGGTGCCGTCGGAGCAGTAGCCGTCGAGCTTCGCGCCCATGTCGAAGACGACCACCTCCCCCCGCTTGATTGCCCGTTCGCCTGGCTCGGCGTGCGGCAGCGCGGAGTTGGGGCCGGCGGCCACGATCGCGGGGAAGGAGGGCTCGCCGCCCAGCTCCCAGATCCGCGCTTCGGCGCCGCGGGCGACCGCGCGCTCGCTGCGGCCGGCGAGACCCTGCTCGAGGCTCCAGCGCCAGACCTCGTCTGCCAGCTCGGCGGCCGCCGCGATCGCGGTCAGCTCCTCCTCGTCCTTGACGCGGCGCAGGCGCTCGACCGTGCCACCGGCGGCGACCAGCTCGACGCCGTCCGGCAGCTTGGCGCGCAGCCGCTCGACGTAGCGCACCGAGGCGTGGTCGTCCTCGAAGCCCGTGCGGCCGGTGAGCCGCTCGGCGACGCCGCCCAGCCAGTCGTCCCTGACGGTGATGACGTCCCACCCATCGACCTCGGCTTCGGCCCGCTCGGTGTAGCGGAAGTCGGTGAGCAAGAGGCGGGTTTCCGGGCCGCAGACGCAGGCGCCGTTCGTACCGGTGAAGCCGGTCAGGTAGCGGACGTTGACCAAGTCGGTGACCAGCATCCTGTCCAGCTCGGCCGCCGCGAGCTGACCGGCGAGGCGGTCGCCGCGGCCCCTCATTCGTCCGCCACGCCGAGCCGGCGGACGAGCGTCCCGAGCGCCTCGCGATAGCCGTCAGGGCCCTTGCCGGAGACCTTTTCGAGGACCAACCCCTCGAAGACCGAGACCCGGCGCCAGTCGTCGCGCGAATCGACGTCGGAGAGGTGCACCTCGACCGTGGGCAGGCCCGTCAGCTCCAGGGCGTCGGCGATCGCCCGGCTGTAGTGGGTCCAGGCGCCGGCGTTGAGGACGACGCCGTCGCACATGTCCGGTAGCCGATGCAGGTATTCGACGAACTCGCCCTCGGCGTTGGTCTGGAAGAAGATCGCTTCGAGGCGGAGCTCCCGCGCCCAGCGTTGGATTTTCGTCTCGAGTTCGCGCAGCGAGAGGCCGCCGTAGACCTCGGGGTTGCGTCGCTCCAGCACGTTGAAGTTGACGCCGTGCAGGACCGCGATCCGGTTGTGGGCGCTGGTCACCCGTACAACTCCATCACAGCGGCCTCGACCGCCTCGCGATCGACGACCTGGCCGGTTCGCGGCTTGCCGGGCTCGGGGAGGAGCACGAAGCCCACCCCCTCGGCGGTCCGCTTCTTGTCGCGCCGCAACGCCTCCAGCACCGCCTCGACCGAGATCGCGCCGTCGAGCTCGACCGGAAGCTCGTGACGGCCCAGAGCCTCCTCGACCTCGTCGCGGAGAGCGGCGGCGCCGGAGAGGCGCAGCGCGGCCAGCAGGCCGAGCCCGATCGCCTCGCCGTGCCGGTAGCGTGAGTAGCCGCTCGCCGCCTCGACCGCGTGGCCGACGGTGTGGCCGAGGTTGAGCACCGCGCGCAGCCCGGCGTCGCGCTCGTCCGCGGCGACGATCTCGCACTTGAAGCGCGCGCAGGCGAAGACGACGTCGGCGAGCTCGCCGGCGTCGAGCGCACCGATCGAGCGGACCCGCTCCCAGAGGCCGCCGCCCGCCAACAGCCCCGTCTTCAGCGCCTCGACGAACCCGGCCGCCAGCTCCTCGCGCGGGAGGCTCGCCAGCGTCGACGTGTCGGCGAGGACCGCGGCCGGCAGGTGGTAGGCGCCGACGTAGTTCTTGCCCTCCGGCAGGTCGACGCCGGTCTTGCCGCCGTAGGCCGAGTCGACCTGGGCGACGAGCGAGGTCGGGACCTGGACCACCGGCACGCCGCGCTGGTAGGTGTGCGCGCAGAAGCCGGCGAGGTCGCCGACGACCCCACCGCCGAGCGCGACGACATGGTCCTCTCGCGTCATCTCGGCGCGGGCCAGCTCACGCATCACGCGCTCCGCCTCGCCCATCGTCTTCGCCGCCTCGCCCGGCTCGACCTCGACCCGGTAGGCGAGCGGCTCCAACCGCTCGGCGTACAAAGCGCCGACCGTCCTGTCGGTGACGAGGAAGCGCCGGCCCTCGAGCGGCCAGGGACCGGCGCCGAGGATGCCAGGCCCGACCAGCACCGGGTACTCGCCCGAGGCGCTGCTGGCCCAGATCAGCTTCGTGCCGGCCGGCAGGTCGGCGAGCGCCCGCGCCGACGGCAGCGCCCGCGCCACCAGACCGGGGTCGCCCTGCGGCAGCACCGCGTCGGCGAGCTGTTCGTAGAGCGGCAGCCGCGTGCCGAGCAGGCGGGCGACGTCCTCGGCGCCGCGGGCAAGCGGCCGGCCGGTTCCCTCGATCCGCCGCCATGCCTCGTCGGGATCGACCTGGAGCCAGACGACGATGTGGCGGACGAGCGCCTCGCGCACCCGCTCGGAGAGGACGCTGCCGCCGCCGAGCGCGATCGCGCCACCGTCGGCGCGATCGAGCAGCTCGCCGACCACCTCCGCCTCGCGGGCGCGGAAGGCCTCCTCGCCATCGCGCTCGAAGGCCGCGGCGATCGTCGTGCCGAGCTCGCGTTCCATCAGCTCGTCGATCTCGGTCACTTCCAGACCCGCGTTGCGCGCGGCTGTGAGCGCGGTGCTCTTGCCGGCCCCCATGAAGCCGATGAAGACGATCGCGGGGCTGCTCACGACTCAGCCCCTGAAATCGATCCGCTGCTTGTACGCCTCGATCGCTGCCAGCACGTCGTCGAGGTGGTCGCCGCCGAACTGCTCGCGGTAGGCGCGGGCGAGGGTCAGCGCGACCATCGCCTCCGCCACCACCGCGGCGGCGGGGACGACGGTGGAGTCGGTGCGCTCGCGCAGCGCCTGCGCTGGCTGCTTGGTCTCGGTGTCGACCGAGCGCAGCGGCTTGGTCAGGGTCTAGATCGGCTTGATCGCCGCCCGTACCGAGAGCGGCAGCCCGTTGGTCATCCC
>DASQDJ010000194.1:0-7321 GCA_035634215.1 Solirubrobacterales bacterium
GCGCAGGTAGTGGATGCCCTCGTTGCCGGCACCCTCGACCCGCAGGATGTTCACCATCGCCCCCGTTGCCAGCAGCGCCTTGCCGAACGCCACCTCTTCGCCGCCCTGCAGCTTCGCCGTCCGCGCCTCCGGGTCCAACGACATCACGTTGGCGCCCGTGCGCAGCTCGACGTCGTTCCGCTCGTACCAGTCGGGCGGGTTGACGTAGGCGTCGGCGCGCTCGCTTTCGCCTCGCAGGTAGTCCTTGGAGAGGGGCGGTCGTTCGTAGGGCGGCTCGGGCTCCCTCCCGACCAGCAGCACCGACCCCTCGGCGCCGCGGCGGCGCAGCTCGGCGGCGCAGTGGGCCGACGCCATCCCCCCGCCGATCAGCAGGAAGTCGACCTCGCGATCGGGCACTCAGCCGGCTCCGTTGCCGCCAGCCGGCCCGAAGAGTTCCTTTAGGTCGTCCTCGCGACCCGGATCGAGGACAGCCAGCACCTCGTCGCCGGCCTGCAGCACGGTGTCGGGGCCGGGGACGAAGCCCTTGCCTTCGCGCAGCACGGAGATCAGCAGGCTGCCTTCGGGCATCGAGAGGTCGCCGACCCGCTCGCCCGTGACTCGCGAGTCCTTGCCCAACAGCATCTCGATGATCTCGAGCTGCTCCTCCTGCAGGTCGAGCAGGTGGACCAGCCCGTACTCGGGAACCTCGTGCTCGAGCAGGCGCAGGATCAGGTCGGTCGCCGAGACCGAGGGTTTGACGCCGAGCAGGTCGAAGTGGGCGCGGTTGCGGGGGTTGTTGACGCGGGCGATGATCTGGGCGACCTCGTACTTCTCCTTCGCGACCTGGCAGATCAGCATGTTGTCCTCGTCGTCGCCGGTCACGGCGATCACCATGTCGGCCCGTTCGATCCCGGCCCGCTCCAACACCCAAAGCTCCGAGGCGTCGCCGTAGAGGACGTTGTGCTCGAGCTCCTGCTCGACCGTCAGGTAGCGGCGCCGGTTGCTCTCGATCAAGGTGACCTCGTGGTCCTTTTCGAGCAGCTCGCGAGCCAGGTTCCAGCCGACCTTCCCCGCTCCGACGACGATGATGTACATCGTCAGGCAACCTCGCGCGGGGCGCCCTCGCGCACCGCGCTCTCGAGCATGTCAATCGCGACGCGGGTCGGGCAGATCGTGTGCACGCCCTGCTGGCGGTACCACTCGGCCCGCAGCGGGTCGAGGATGCGGGCGATCACCGTCGGGACCTCGTAGCGCCGCTGGGCGATCTGGGAGATGACGATGTTGGTGTTGTCGCCGTTGGTCGAGGCGATGAAGGCGTCGGCTTTCTCGATCCCGGCGGCGACCAGCGCGTCGGTCTCGAGCCCGGTGCCGACCGTGAAGCGGCCGCCCAGGTCCTCCCAGCCGCGGTCGAGGCCGACCTCGAGGCGGGTGTGCGACTCGGGGTCCTCGTCGAGGCAGGAGACTTCGTGGCCCTCGCGCAGCATCGTGCGCGCCACCGAGGAGCCGACACGGCCGCAGCCGACGATCAGGATGAACATGGCCTCATCACGGCTGGAGTCTAGTCAGCGGCGGCTGGCTCGGGCTCGGCTTCCGGCTCGGGCTCCGGGGCGGTCAGCAGCACCTGGCACGGAGCCTTCTTGAGCACGTACTCGGTCGCGGCGCCGATCTCGGCCGGCTTCGCCGCCCCGATGCCCCCGAGCGTGGCCCCGCCGCGGATCTTGGTCGGCGGCTCGCCGCCGATCACGATCGCCTCGGCGTCGCCGAGCCGAGCCGCGGTGACGATGCCGGCGCCGACGTCGCGCGCTCGCACCGTCTCGGTGCTGACCACCACGTTCTCGTACTCCTCGGCGACTTCGCGAGCGCGCTCGAGCGCCCGCCGCGCCGCCTCCTCCCGCTCGCCCGGCAGCTCGGCGTCGAGCGGCAGGGCGAGCGGCACCTCGATCACGTGGATCAGCGCGAGGCGGGCGCCGTCGGAGTCGCGATCCCCCTGCGGCCGCTCGGCCGCGGCGAGGCGGCCGGCGGTGGCGACGATGTCGTCGTCGAGCTTCGTCCCGAAGACGGGGACGAGGATGCTGCGGTAGGCGAGCTCGGGCACCTGCTTGGTCAGCGCCCGCTCGGTGACCGAGACACGGCGGGTCAGCGACGTCCCCTCGATCACCGTGCGGTAGACGACGTAGAAGGCCAGCCCGAACAGCATCCAGCCGCCGCCGACCCAGCGGGCCGTGTCGTGGAGGACGAGCACGCTGAGGAAGGCAAGGCCGGTGAGAACCGTGGCGATCAGGGTCGGGACAGGCAGCCGGGCGCCTCGCCAGCTGACGCTCCCCGGGATCCGGAACGGGCGCCTCCGCTCCGGCTGGCGGACGCGCAGCCGCAGGATCGAGACGTGGGCGATCGTGATCGCCAGCGTCGCGCCGAAGGCATAGAGGCCGGCGAGCGCCTTGACGTCGTTCGGGATGACCAGGCCGATCGCGATCAGGCCGGAGATCGCGATCGCGACCCGCGGCGTCGTGTGGCGGGCATCCAGCTTGCCGAGCCAGCTGGGGATCTGGCGGTTGATCGCCAGCGTGTAGATGTGGCGCGAGACCCCCAGCATCGACGTCGTCGCCGCCCAGAAGAGGATTGGCGCGGCGACCAGGGCGACGACCCACCGCATCGCGTCGGCCACCCAGGCGGGCTCGTAGGCGGACACCACCCCGAGCACCGGCGCCTCGACGAACTCGTTGCCGAGCGCGGTCTCCAGGCCGCCGGGGCCGGCGACGACAGGCACCGCCATCAGCGCGATCGCGGCCATCGCGGCATAGGAGATCGGGACGGCGAGGGCGCCGATCGAGACGATTCGGCGCAGATCGCGCCGCCGTACGTCGATGTCGGGGGCGAGGTCGGAGGCCGCCTCGATGCCCGCATAGGCGAGCATCGCGACCACCCCCGCGTAGACGGCGTCGCTGAGGCTGGGGTCGCCCGAGAGGTGGAGCTCCGCGGTCAGCCGCTCCGGATGCATGACGGCGAAGGCGCCGACCAGGATCACCGCCAGCTGCAGGGCGATGTCGGCCAGGACGAGCAGGAGGACCCAGCGCTCGCGCCCCCGTCCGGCGATGTTGTAGGCGTTGAGCAGGCAGGCCGCGGCGATCACCGCGATCGCGATGCCGATCTCCCAGCCCGGCTTCGCCAGCTCGGGGGACACCGGCTGCAGGTAGTGCGGCACCGAGATCGCGGCGAGCGCGGCGACGATCAGGTAGTCGATCAGGATCGCCCAGCCGGCGACGAAGGCGACCAGCTCGTTGAAGGCGTGGCGGGCGAAGCTCGAGGAGCCGCCCCGTTCGCGGAACATCGCGCCGCCCTCGACGTAGCTGAGCGTCGCGAGCACGAAGAGCAGCCCGGCGGCGAGGAAGATTAGCGGCGTCAGCCCGAGGCCTCGGTCGGCGACGACGCCGAGGGCGAAGTAGATCGAGAAGCCGACCGCCGCGTAAGCGGCGACGAAGAGCCCGGGGACGCCGAGGCCCCGCTCGATCAATGGCTCGAGGCGCGAGCGCGGCGGGCGTCGCTCGGGCGCGCTCACGAGAGGAAGCGGCCGCGGAGAATTCCCACCGCAAGAAAAGCGATTCCCAGCATCACGCCCAGTGAGAGGACCCCGCCGCCATTCGCCAGCGTCGAGATCAGGATCGCGACGCCGAGCAGGACGAAGATGGCCGAGAAGACGCGCACTGATCCTCGGTAAAGGCGCTCGGGCTTGGCCATCGGGGCGATTCTAGGAGTCCTAGGCCAGGGCCGGCGCGGTGTCGGGAGCCGGGTGGGCGCTGCGGTCGGAGACGACGATGACCCGGCAGGGGCGCTCGCCGAGCACGGTCTGCAGGGTCTTGTCGTAGAGGGGCGTGCCGCCCCGGTAGCGCAGCCCGACGATCACCGCCGCGGCGTTGATCATGCGCGCCTCGCCGGCGATCGAGTAGCCGGCCTGCCCTGGCCGCACCCGCTCGACGTGGCCCGTGACCCGCTGGCCGCCGATCAGCTTCGCCTGCTCGATCTTGCTCTGCGCCTCGGCTTCGCGCTCGCGCAGGTCGGCGTCGAGCGGAAGGTTGGTCGGCACGACGAGCATCGAGTGGACGTGGATGCCGCGACGCCGCTTGGACGCGAACTTGACGGCGGTCGCCACCATCTCCTCGGAGAACGGCTCGCCGTCCTCGAAGGCGACCATGACGCTCCTGTACTCGATTTCCTCGACGCCGAGCGGCTCCGGCGTCACGACCTTCACGGTCTGGCGCAGACCGAGCCCCTGGTGGCGGCGATAGGCCGCGTAGATCGCCAGCCCGACGACCATCCAGGCGGAGCCGATCAGCAGCGTGCGGGTGTTGAGAGCCATCACGACGACCCAGGCGGCAAGCGTCCCGAGGCCGCCGAAGACGGCGGTGAGCGGCCACTCGAAGCCGAAGGCGCGCAGGTTGAGCCGCGGCTTGTACGTTCGCCTCTCCGCGTCGGGGTGGATCTGGCGCAGGCGGATCACCGAGACGTGGGCGACGGTGAAGGAGAGCATCGCCCCGAAGGCGTACATCGTCGCCAGCAGCTCCGTCTCGCCGGGCAGCAGGGCCACCGCCGAGATGGCGCCGAAGATGAGGATCGCCACGTAGGGCGTCTTGAAGCGCGGATGGATGGCGCGGATCGCCTCTGGGAGCTGCCGGTACTGGCCCATCGAGAAGGTGATCCTGGAAAGCCCGATCAGGCCCGCGTTGGTGGCGATGATGAGGATCACCCCGGCCAGCAGCCCGACGTAGATCCGCAGCGCCTCGGTGGCGGTCGAGGAGAGGCCGAGGTTGTCGACGATGCCGAGCATCGGGTTCTCGGCGTAGGTCGTGGCGAGCGCGGTCGTGTACTCGCCGCCCTGCTCGGTCACCGGCATCGCCGAAAGGGCGACCACCGGGATCAGCAGGAAGAGGCCGAGGACCGCCGTCACCACCAGACCGACCGCCTTCGGCACGGTGCGGGGGGCGTCGCGGGCCTCCTCGGACATGTTCGAGAGGGTCTCGATCCCGGTGTAGGCGATCATCCCGACGGCGATCGCGAGGGCGAAGTCCCCCCAGGTGGGCGCGACGCCCAGCTCGACGTTGCCGACCAGGGTCTCCGGGCTGAGGACCAGGGCGATCCCGATCGCGACCACGACGACCTGGGTCATCAGGTCGGCGACCGCCAGCACGACGTTGAGCCGCGCCGACTCGCGGCTGCCGATCACGTTGACGAGGATCAGCAGGGCGATCAGGGCGATTCCGACGACGATGTCCCCCGGGCTGTGTTCGAGCGGCTCCCAGAAGACGGCCAGGTAGTGCGGCACAAAGAAGGCCGAGATCGCGACCGTGATCACGTAGTTGAGCACCTGGCCCCAGGCGGCGAAGAAGCTGACCAGCTCGTCGAAGGCGTGCCTGGCGAAGCTCGACGACCCGCCGGCCTCCGGGTACATCACGGTCGCCTCGGCGTAGGTGATGGCGGTGCAGACGAAGATCAGGCCGGAGATGAGGAAGACGACCGGCGTCATCCCCAGGGCGAAGACCGCGACCACGCCGAGCGCGTAGTAGATCGAGGAGCCGACGTTGCCGTAGGCCGTGGAGAACA
Source organism: Solirubrobacterales bacterium (assembly GCA_035634215.1). Lineage (GTDB taxonomy): Bacteria > Actinomycetota > Thermoleophilia > Solirubrobacterales > 70-9 > VRUE01. The sequence continues at coordinate 5,575 of DASQDJ010000194.1, forward strand.
GCGCTCCGACGCCGTGGACCCGGCGCAGCGTCTCCTCGCGTGGGTGCCTCTCGGCCATCAGCCCGAATATAGGGACGGCGGCGGTGCCCGACGCACGTGCTCGCGACCCAGCTCGGAGGGACTGGCGCAGCCGCAGAGCGCCAGCGCCAGCTCGAGCTCGTGGCGCAGCAGGTCGAGCACCCCCCGTGCCCCCTCCTCGCCGCCGACCGCGAGCCCCCAGAGGGCGGGACGGCCGACCAGCACCGCGTCGGCGCCGAGCGCAAGCGCGGTGACGACGTCGACGCCGCGGCGGATGCCGCCGTCGACCAGGACGGCGGCCCGGCCTTCGACCGCGTCTACCACCTCGGGCAGCGCGTCGCCGGTCGCCGCGACCCGGTCGAGCTGGCGCCCGCCGTGGTTCGAGACGACGACGCCGGCGGCGCCGTGGTCGACGGCCAGTGCCGCGTCCTCGTCGCCGAGGACGCCCTTGACGAGGATCGGCAGCTCGCAGTCGGCGGCGAGCTCCTCCAGGTGGCGCCAGGTGAGCGCCGGTTCCATCAGGCCGAAGGTCTCCTCGATCGTCACCGCCCGCTCCGAGCCGAGCGCCGCTTCGACGCTGGGCACGCCGAGTCCCTCCGGGATCCTGAAGCCGGTCCGCAGGTCGCGCTCGCGGTTGCCGCCGCGCGGCGCGTCGACGGTGACGACGATCGCCTCGAAGCCGGCCTCGATCGCCTCGTCCATCAGTGCCTTGGTGACGCCCTCGTCGCGGAAGCAGTAGAGCTGGAACCAGCGGCGGCCGTCCGGCACGGCCTCGGCCACCTCGCGCGGCCGCGTCGTCGCCAGGGTCGAGAGGCACATCACGGTCCCGGCCGCGGCCGCCGCCCGCGCCATCGCGATCTCGGCCTCGGGGTGGACGAGGCGCTGGTAGGCGACCGGGGCGACGAGCACCGGCATCGAGACCTCCGCGCCGAGCACCTCGGTACGAGCGCTCCACTCGTCGAGCCCCGCCAGCATCCGCGGCCGCAGCCGCCATCGCCCCCACGCCGCCACGTTCTCCCGCAGCGTCACCTCGTCCCCAGCGCCGCCAGCGAAGTACCCCAGCACCCCGGGCTCCAGCTTCGCGGCGGCGGCCGTCTCGAAGTCCGCGACGTTGATTAGGTGGTCGCTCACGCGCGAGGACCCTAGACGAGTGCTGGGGGAGAGAATCGAGCGCTGTGCCCTTTAGTCCGAGTGGTCTTCAATTCAAGGCGGATCCTCGTCCAATCCGCGAATCGTTCGGTTCATCTGGACCGAACATGCAATCGAACGGCTCTGTGATCGCAACCTAGAGGTCGGGATGTGGAGCGAGTGATTCAAGAACGGCATAAAGACCGCGCCATCAACCGAGGGCGCGCTCAGTGGCTCGTCACCGGAATAGCCAGAGACGGCCGACACTTTGCCGTGGTCTATGACCATCCCCATGGCCGGGACACAAGTGCAGTTCGAATTGTGAGCACATGGCCGCTTTAGCGAGACACAACGACGCGCGCTACCCTCGGACGACCGTGCGTGCGCACTACGACCCAGAAGTCGACATCGCCATGCTCAGCTTCGAGAAGGGGCGAGCTGTCAGCGAGGAGTACGACTGGGGCCTGATCGACCGCGATCCTGACGACGGCCATCTGATGGGCTTCGTGATCTGGGACGCGAGTCAGCGCCTACCGTCTGAGTTCGTCGCCGCACTCCCGACTGGGATAGGCAAGCAGGCCGCCTAGCCACGAAGAGAGGC
>DASQDJ010000195.1:0-2890 GCA_035634215.1 Solirubrobacterales bacterium
AGCGGTGCCGGCCGCGATCGTCGTCGAGCGGCTCGAGCGCGCCTTCGGCGAGCTGCGCGCCGTGCAGGGCGTCGACCTGAGCGTCGACGAAGGGGAGATCTACGGCGTCCTGGGCCCCAACGGAGCGGGCAAGACGACCCCGGTTCGGATGCTGACGACGCTGCTCCTGCCGACCGGCGGCAGCGCCAGCGTCGCCGGCCACGACGTGGTCCGCGAAGCGCGCGCGGTCCGCGCCTCGATCGGGGTCGCCCTCCAGGAGGCGGCGCTGGACCCGCTGATGACCGGCCGCGAGCTAATCCGCCTGCAGGCGACGCTGCAGGGCATACCCAAGGCGGAGGGCCGCCGGCGTGCCGACAGCCTGCTCGAGCGGGTCGGCCTGAGCGCAGCCGCCGACCGCCGCGTCGGCACCTACTCGGGCGGAATGCAGCGGCGGCTTGACCTCGCCGCGGCGCTCGTCCACGAGCCGCGCGTCCTCTTCCTCGACGAGCCGACCACCGGCCTCGACCCGGTCAGCCGGCGGACGATCTGGGACGAGGTGCGGGCGCTGAACCGGGATGGGACGACGGTCTTCCTCACGACCCAGTACCTGGAGGAGGCCGACCAGCTCGCCGACAACGTGGCGATCATCGACAGCGGCCGGATCGTCGCCGAGGGCACCCCGGCCTCGCTCAAAGCCGAGATCGGGAACCCCCACATCCGGCTCCAACTGGAGGAGGGCTCGACCGCGGCCGCCGGGGAGATCTGCTCGCGGATCGGCCCCGTCCTGCCTCCGGTCGACGGCAGGACGGTGTCGGTCGAGGTCGAGAACGGCGCGGCCGACATCCCGCGCGTCGTACGGGCGCTCGACGAGGCCGGCATCGAGGTCGGCGCGCTGGAGTTGGTCCAGCCGACCCTCGACGACGTCTTCGTCGCCAAGACGGGCTACCACCTGGCCCAGGACGGCGACGCCGGAGAGCCGGAGGCCGTCGAGGCTTGAACGCCGTGCGGAGCAACATGCGCGTCGTCGGCGCGCTCGGCATGCGCTCGGTCCGCCAGACCTTTCGCCGCCCGCAGCTGATGGCGCCGATCATCGTCTTCCCCACCCTGCTGCTGGCGATCCAGACGGGCGGCGCGGGCAGCGCCGTCGAACTGCCGGGCTTCCCGCCGGTCGACAGCTTCCTGCAGTTCATGCTGGCCGGGGCGATGATGCAGTCGCTGATGCTGGCCGGCAACAGCGGCGGCATCGCGCTCGCGGTCGACATCGAGATGGGCTTCACCGACCGCCTCTTCGCGGCGCCGATCTCGCGCTTCACGATCGTCCTCGGACGCCTGCTCGGCACCGCGGCGCTCGGCCTCTTCGCGGCGCTCTGGTTCCTAGCGATCGGGCTGATCTTCGGCGCGCCGATCGAGGGCGGCGTGCCGGGGGCGCTGGTGGCGATCCTGCTGACCACCGTCGCGGCGATGTCGATCGGCGGCATCGGCTCGGCGGTCGCGCTGCGCACCGGCCAGGCCAGCATCGTCCAGGGCCTCTTCCCGCTCGTCTTCGTCGTCCTCTTCCTCTCGACCGCGTTCTTCCCCGAGCAGCTGATGGTCGAGCCGGCGAAGACGATCGCCGTCTACAACCCGCTCAGCTTCGTCGTCGAGGGGATCCGCGAGCCGATCGTCGCCGGCCTCGACGCCGGCGAGGTGCTGGCCGCCGTCGCCGCCGTCGCGGGGATCTCCGCCTTCTCGCTCCTGCTCAGCGTCCGCGCCCTGCGCCACCGGCTGAGGACGGGAGGGTGAGGTGAGCCGCCGCAACCTGGCGACGATCGGCGTCATCATCAACCGCTCCAAGAACGAGCTGCTCCGCGTGCCGGGCGCCGCCATCCCAGGAGTGCTGGCGCCGACGATCTTCTTCCTCGGCCTCAACGGCGTCTTCGGCAACCTGACCCAGCTCACCGGCTTCAACACCGACAGCTACGCCAGCTTCCTCGTCCCCGTCAGCGTCCTGCAGGGGGCCGGCTTCACCGGCGCGGCGACGGGCGTCAACCTGGCCCGCGACATCGAGGGCGGCTGGCTCGACCGGCTGCTCGTCTCCCCCGCTCCGCGCTGGGTGCTGCTGACCGGCATGGTGGTCGCCGCCGCGCTGCGCGCCTTCATCCCGGCGACCGCGGTGCTGCTCGTCGCTTTCGCTGTCGGCGCCCACTGGCCGGGGCTCGACGGCCTGCTGCTCGCCTACGCGATGGTCGCCGCCACCGCCGCGGTCGCCGCCTGTTACGCGATCGCCCTCGCCCTCCGCTACAAGAGCCAGTCGGCGGCGCCGCTGATGCAGGCCGGAATGCTGGCGCTGATCCTGATGACGACGGCCTACGCGCCGCTGCACCTGCTGGAAGGCTGGCTTCAGGACATCGCCGAGGTCAACCCGATGACGCCGGTGGTCGACGCGGTGCGGCAGGGCTTCCTCGGCAGCGTCGGCTGGACCGACAGCTGGCACGGCCTGCTCGCGGCCCTCGGCATGCTGGTAGTCATGGCCGCGCTCTCGCTGCGCGGGATGCGGCGGATCGCCGCCTGAGCGCCGCGACGACCTATTTGTAGCGGTAGGTGATGCGGCCGCGATCGAGGTCGTAAGGCGAAAGCTCGATCTTCACCCGGTCGCCGGGCAGGATGCGGATGTAGTGGCGGCGCATCTTGCCGGAGATGTGGCCCAACACCTCGTGATCGTTGTCGAGTTTGACGCGGAACATCGTGTTGGGGAGGGCCTCGGTGATCTCGCCCTCCATCTCGATCTTCTCCTCTTTGGCCATGCAGCGGGAGCGTATCTGGAACGCGGGCAGTACGGCGTCAGCCACGCACCTCGCGAGCCCGCTCGATCGCCTCCTCGCGCGTCGATAACTCCCCGGCGTACTGGGCAGCCTCGAGCTCGCGCAGCAGC
>DASQDJ010000196.1:0-1535 GCA_035634215.1 Solirubrobacterales bacterium
ACCGCAGGGGGCGGTGGGTCCCCTGCGGCGACAGGACCCGCGGGCCACGACGCCTCGTCTCCTAGTTGGTCCCTTGCTGCGGCGGGGCTGGCGGTGGGGCTTGCTGTGGGTACGAAGTCCACCGCCCTGGCGATGGCGGCGGCGCTGACCGTGGCGGTCGTGGCGCTGGCGCCGGCCGGCAGGCGTTGGGCAGCGGCGGGGTGGTGGTTCGCGGCCGGCTTGGCCGGGGGCGGTTACTGGTATCTGCGCAACCTGATCGCGTCCGGCAACCCGCTGCCGCAGCTCGAGAGCCTGGGGCCGATCTCGCTGCCGCACCCCGAGCGGCTTCAGAGCGGTCGCCCCGACTTCAGCGTCGCCCACTACGCCACCGACACCGGCGTCTGGAGCGATTATTTCGCGCCGGAGCTGCACGAAGCGTTCGGCTTCCTCTGGCCGCTGGTGATCGCGGGTGCTGTCGCCGGCGCGCTCGTCGCCCTGATCTGGGGCCGGGAGCGGGTCGTGCGCTGGATGGGGGGCGTCGCCCTCTTCGGCATGGTCGCCTACCTCTTCACGCCCCTCACCGCGGCGGGCGCCGAGGGCACGCCCGAGGGCTTCGGCATCAACCTCCGCTACGCCGTCCCCGCCCTCCTCGCAGGCCTCGCGTTGCTGCCCCTGGCGGTGCGGCCATCGGGACGCGCGCTCCGTTTGGGCGCATATAGACGCATAACGGAGCACGCATTGACGCTCGGGGTGCTTCTCGTCGTCCTCGTCGTCACCGACCGCCTTGACGCGGTGGTTCGCGACCCCGACCGCCTCGGCGCCTGGGCGATCGCGCTGCTCTTCGTCCTGATCCCGGCCGCCCTGCTCCTCGCCCGTCGCCGCGCTGCCCCACGGGCCGCCGTCGCCGCCGGTTTCGCAGCCCTGGCTCTGCTCCTCGCCGCGATCGGCTATCCGGTCCAGCGCGACTACCTCGAGGACCGCTTCCGCAACGCCGACCCCGCGACCGCGATCCCCGGCATGCGCCTCGACTCGGCCTACCGCTGGGCGCGCGAGGTCGAGGACGCCCGCATCGGCCTGGCCGGGACGATCGCCGGCTTCCTCGGCTACGGCTTCTACGGGACCGACCTCTCCAACGAGGTCTCCTACCTCGGCGAGGAGGGCCCGCACGGCGCCTTCAACGCGATCCCCGACTGCCGCGGCTTCCGCGCGGCGGTCAACGAGGCGCATCTGGGCTACCTGGTGACCTCGCCCTTCCTCAACTTCATCGAGACCGATCGGCCGATTCGCTCGCCCGAGGCCGCCTGGCTGCGCGGTGCGGGGGCGGTGCGGGCGATCCGCCGCAGCGGTCCCGTCACCGTGTGGCGCGTGCGCGGCCGGCTCGCCCCGAGCGGCTGCGGGGCACGCAACGCGCCGCTCCGTTACGTGCCCCAGCAGCCCGGGTAGCCTCGCTCGCATGGCCTACCCGCTCGAGAACGCGCTCTTCCAGTGGGAGGAGGGCTGGCGCGCCCTCCAGGGCGTCGAGGACGCGAGAGAGCGCCGCCGCGCCGACGCGGTCG
>DASQDJ010000197.1:0-3702 GCA_035634215.1 Solirubrobacterales bacterium
CGGAGAGCCACCGGCTGCTGCTCGCCACGGAGCCGCGGCGGCTGATCGCCTTTCGCAACGACGCGGTCGCGGCGACCGCGTCGTTGCCCGAGTGGCGCCCCGACGAGCACGAGGCGCACCGCTGGTGCGGGCTGCTCGAGCGCTTCGGCATCGCCGCGGACCCCGGGCAGCTCGACCTGGAGCCGCCGGGGGTCGAGCTGCCGGAGTGGGCGCTGGGGGCGACGCTCCTGCACCCCGGGGCGGCAAGCGCCTCGCGCCGCTGGCCGCGCGAGCGCTGGGCCGAGGTCGCCCGTCGCGAGCGCGAGCGGGGGCGTGAGGTGCTCGTCACCGGCAGCCGCGAGGAGGTCGGCCTGGCGCGCTGGATCGCCGCCCAAGCGGGGCTCGACCCGCGTCGCGAGATCGCCGGCCGCACCGACGTCGGCACCCTGGCCGCCTTCGTCGCCGCGGCCGACGTGCTGGTCTGCGGCGACACCGGCGTCGCCCACCTGGCCACGGCGCTGAACGTCCCCTCGGTCCTGCTCTTCGGCCCGACCTCGCCGCGCCACTGGGGCCCGCCCGAGGGCCGCGAGATCCACCGCGTCCTCTGGGACGGCCGCAGCGGCGACCCGCACGCCCACGAGGTCGACCCGGGCCTGCTCGAGATCGACGTCGGGGAAGTCCTCGCCTCCCTAGACGCGCTGCGCTCCGCCGTGCCGGCGTACTAGCGGAAGCGCAGCTGCTGGTCGAGGCCGGTCAGCGAGAAGACCCGTCGCACGCCCTGCGACTCGCTGCGCACCAGCACCAGCCGCTCGCCGAGGCGCTGGTAGGCGCCGACCAGGATGGCGATCCCGGTCGAGTCGATGAACTCCAGCTTGCTCAGGTCGAGCTCGAGCGGGGCGCCCGCGGCCTCCAGCCGCTCCAGCTCGCTCGCGAACAGGGGCGCGTTGGACATGTCGAGCTCGCCGCTGAGCGCCAGGACGCACCGCGAGTCCTCCTCGCTCGCCCTCAGCGTCAAGGTGCCGTCCTGCGTCTCCCTCGTACTCGGCTTGCCCACGAAACCTCCTGGCGATGTTTTGTCACGCCGGGGCCCGAGGGACTGTAGACGGGTCTCAGTCGTTAGTCCAGTCGGGTTCGCCGCCGGCCGCCGCGGGCGTGCGGCGCAGGGCGGCCAGGACCTCCTCGGCGAGCCGCGAGCCGTCTCCCGCGTGCAGGGGCGTCGCCGTGACCCGCATCACGATGCCGTCCTCGTCGACCTCCTCGAGCGCGACGTGGGGCGGGTGGCGGGTCGGGACCTTGACGGTGCTGAGCAGCCGTTCCTCGACCTGGCGGGGGCTGGCGTCGGCCGAGAAGCGCGCCCGCAGGTCGATCTTCTCCGGCTCGCGCAGCGGCACCACGACGAGGTCGATCAGGACGCTGTTGGGGACGAGCAGCCGATCGGCCCCCTGGGCGAGCGTCGTGTAGAAGAGGCCGAGCGAGCTAACGGTGCCCTCGATCGAGCCGGCCAGCATGCCGCCGACGAGGCGCACCCGTTCGCCGACCCGGAAGGGTCGGGTCGTCTGCATCACGATGCCGGCAAAGATGCTGGCCAGGGACTGCTGGGCGGCGAGCCCCAGCAGGACCGCGGTGAAGGCGCCGCCGACCGCGAGCGTGCCGGCGTGGACGCCGGCGATCCGCAGGGCGGCGACCACCACGACGGCCATCGAGACGAGTCGTATGACGAAGCCGAGCGTGCCCGCGGTCGCCGGGTCGAGACGTCGGAAAAGGCGCGGCGAGACGGTGCGGACGAGCCAGTGGACGGCGGCCGAGCCGACGATGACGAGGACCGCGACGGTCGCCGCCCGAACCCAGGGGCCGTAGCCCGGCAGGAGCTCCTGGCGACGCTCGTAGACGAAGAGCGTCGCCGCGATCGTCAGCACCGCGAAGAGCAGGCCGGCCCGGGCACGGCGGGGCGCCCGGCGCTCCAGCTCCTCGCCGAGCCCGACGGCGTGCCAGGAGTGGCTGCGCGTCTCGAACAGCTCACGGGCCAGCCTCCGGCGGCGGGGCGTCGGCATGGCTGCCGGCTACCCGTCGATCCGCGCGTTATTCGGTCTGAGACGCGACCTAGCGTTGCGGGCATGAGAGCGCTGTTCGGCACTGGTTCGCCCAGTCGCTGACCGGCTGCCGTCTTCCTGCGCCAGCGCGGCGCGGCGGGCCGGCGGGTTTCCGGCGCGCGGCGCCGGGAATACGCGACCCATGGGCCAGCGAGTCGTGGTGATCGGGGCGACCGGCAACGTCGGCACGAGCGTGCTGGAGGCGCTCGGGCGCGAGCCCCTGGTCGACGAGATCGTCGGCGTCGCGCGGCGGGCGCCTGATCTGGAGATGCCCAAGACGCGCTGGATGGAGGCGGACGTTTCCGACCGCCACCGGCTGGTCGAGGCCTTCCGCGGCGCGAACGCCGTGATTCACCTGGCCTGGGCGATCCAGCCATCGCGCGACGAAGCGACCCTGGAGCGGATCAACGTCGAAGGCAGCGAGCGCGTCTTCGAGGCCACCGCCGAGGCGGAGGTTCCGGCCCTCGTCTACGCCTCCTCGGTCGGCGCCTACGGCCCCGGCCCCAAGGACCGGGCCGTCGACGAGTCGTGGCCGACCACCGGCATCCCGACCTCCTTCTACTCGCGCCACAAGGCCGCGGTCGAGGCGCTGCTCGACGGCTTCGAGGCAAGGAGCCCGGGCATTCGCGTCGTGCGGATGCGCCCCGCGCTGATCTTCAAGGGTGATGCGGCCAGCGAGATCCGCCGCCTCTTCGTCGGCCCCTTCCTGCCGAGCTTTCTCGTCCGCCCAGGGTTGATCCCGGTCGTGCCGAGGATCGCCGGGCTCCGCTTCCAGGCGGTCCACTCGCTCGACGTCGGCGAGGCCTACCGGCAGGCGGTCGTCCGCGACGTCCGCGGCGCCTTCAACCTCGCCGCCGACCCGGTGCTCGACCCCGAGCGCCTCTCTGAGGCGCTCGGCGCCCGGCCCCTCGACGTGCCGCCGCGCGTGGCGCGCGCCCTCGTCGACTGGAGCTGGAAGCTTCGCCTGCAGCCCTCGCCCCCCGGCTGGCTCGACATGGCGCTGCGTGTGCCGCTGCTCGACAGCGGTAGGGCGCGCGACGAGCTCGGCTGGCGGCCGCGAGTCGACGCGGTCGAGGCGCTGCTCGAGTTGATGGAGGGCATCCGCCGCTCCGAAGGGGCCGAGACGCCCCCGCTCGATCCCGAGGCCGGTGGCCCCGCCCGCCTCGGCGAGCTGCGCAGCGGGGTTGGCGCCCGCCAGTGAAGCGGCGCCGGGCCGTCCCTCAGCCGCGCAGCGTGTTCAGCGCGGCCTCGCGCTGTTCGTGCAGGGTGATCGAGGATTCGACCCCGGTGATCTTGAGCAGCCGCCGGACCTGGTGGTTGACGCAGCAGAGCACGAATTTGCCCTTGCCGCCGTTGCCGGCGTCGCGGTCGAGCCGCTGCCAGGTGCGCACGATCAGCGCGATCCCGGTCGAGTCGATGAATTCGCAGTCGGAGAGGTCGAGCATGACCGCCGCTTCCTCATCGGAGAGTGCTCCCTCGAGCGCCTGCTCGAGCTCCGGCGCGGTGTTCATGTCGAGCTCACCGCGAACGGTGAAGACCCGAATCCCCCCGTCGAGCTCCTCGGTCTGGACGTCAAAGGGCGCCGGACTCACGGGCGCGATGCTATCGAACGGACGCCTGTGCGTCGCCCGGT
>DASQDJ010000198.1:0-13625 GCA_035634215.1 Solirubrobacterales bacterium
CGGCAATCCGTTCGGCCTCGAACAAACCGTGACGGCCGGCATCGTCTCGGCACTGCAGCGCCAGATCCAGGCGCCCAACGGCTTCTCGATCTCGCACGTGATCCAGACCGACGCGCCGATCAACCCAGGCAACTCGGGCGGCCCGCTGATCGACTCCTCGGGACGAGTGATCGGCATCAACACCCAGATCCAGACTGGTGGCAGCCAGGGCAACGTCGGCATCGGGTTCGCCGTGCCGATCAACACGGCCCGCGACGTGGTCGAGCAGCTGAAGCAGAGCGGCGAGGTGCGGCACGCCTACATCGGCATCAGTGGCGGCACGATCACGCCCGACCTCGCCGACGCGCTGAAGCTCCCGGTCGAGCAGGGGGTCCTGATCGACGAAGTCGTCGAGGGTGGCCCCGCCGACGAGGCGGGCCTCGAGGGCGGCGACACCTCGGCGACGATCGAAGGCGCGACGATCCGGCTCGGCGGCGACATCCTCACCGAGGTCGACGGGCAGCCGATCGAGGGCATGGAAGACGTGATCGACGCCGTCAACTCCGCCTCGCCGGGCGACGAGCTGACGCTGACGGTGCGGCGTGGCGACGAGAGCAAAGAGGTGACGGTCGAGCTCGGCGTGCGGCCGGAGTCGGCCGAGGACAGCCAGTCGGGCCCGGTCGGCCCGCCGGCCAGGTAGCGCGCGGCCAGGCGGCGCCGCTCCCGTACCCTGGAGTGGATGCGGGTAAAGATCTGCGGCATCACGAATCTCGACGACGCCGCCGAGGCGGTGCGGCTCGGTGCCTGGGCGATCGGCCTCATCCACACCCTCGAGAGCCCGCGCTCGATCGAGCCGGCCGAGGCCGCGCGAATCGCGGCGGCTTTCCGGCGCAAGTGCGAGGTCGTCGGAGTCTTCGTCAACCCTGAGCTCGACGAGGTCGCGATGGCGGTCGAGGACGAGGGACTGACGGTCGTGCAGCTGAACGGCGAAGAGGGCCCGTCGTTCTGCGCCGAGGTGAAGCGGCGCACCGGCGTCAAGGTCGCCAAGGCGATCCACGTCGCCAGCGCCGCCGAGGTCCACGGCGCCGAGGCGTTCCGCACCGATTTCCACCTCTTCGACCGGCGCAAAGGCAAGCTCTGGGGCGGCACCGGGGAGAGCTTCGACTGGGGCCTGCTGCGCGAGCGTCGCTCGCAGGTGCCGGCGATCGTCGCCGGCGGCCTGCGCCCCGACAACGTGGCCGAGGCGATCGCGATCACCCGTCCCCACGCGGTTGACGTCGCCAGCGGCGTCGAGTCCGAGCCGGGCCGCAAGGACCACGCCGCCATGCAGGCCTTCTTCGAGGCCGCCAAGGGCGCTAGCGTCCCCGCTCCGTGAGCGTCGTCGAGCAGAGATTCGGGCCCTACGGGGGTCGCTACGTGCCCGAGACGCTGATCGCGGCGCTCGACGAGCTGACCGCCGCCTGGGGCGAGGCGCGCGAGGACGAGGGGTTCGGCGCCAATCTCGAAGCGCTGCGCCGCGACTTCATCGGGCGGCCGACGCCGCTCTACCTCGCCGAGCGTCTCTCCGAGCGGGTCGGGCGGCGTCTCTACCTGAAGCGGGAGGACCTCGCCCACACCGGCTCGCACAAGATCAACAACGCCCTCGGCCAGGCCCTGCTGGCGAAGCGGATGGGCAAGCCGCGAGTGATCGCGGAGACCGGCGCCGGCCAGCACGGCGTCGCGATCGCCACCGCCTGTGCCCTGCTCGACCTCGAGTGCGTCGTCTACATGGGCAGCGAGGACATCCGCCGCCAGGCGCCCAACGTCGAGCGGATGAAGCTGCTCGGCGCCGAGGTGGCGCCGGTCGAGGCGGGCGCTCGCACGCTCAAGGAGGCGGTCAGCGCGGCGATCCGCGACTGGGTCGCCAACGTCGAGACGACCCACTACGCGATCGGCTCGGCGGTCGGGCCGGCGCCTTTCCCGGCCCTGGTCCGCGACCTGCAGCGGGTGATCGGGGAAGAGGCGCGCGAGCAGGCGCTCGCCGCGGAGGGCGCTCTGCCCGCCCGCGTGATCGCCTGCGTCGGCGGTGGCTCCAACTCGATCGGGATCTTCACCCCGTTCGTCGAGAACGCGGGCGTCGAGCTGATTGGCGTCGAGGCGGCGGGGGAGGGGCTCGACAGCGGCAGGCACGGCGCCTCGCTCGGAGCCGGCACGACCGGCGTGCTGCACGGCTCGCTCTCCTCGATCATTGCCGACGCCGAAGGGCAGATCCTCGAGGCCCACTCGGTCTCGGCCGGGCTCGACTACCCCGGCGTCGGCCCCGAGCACGCCCACCTGCGCGACACCGGCCGGGCGACGTACGTCTCCGTCACCGATGCCCAGGCGCTCGCCGCTTTCAAGGAGCTCTCGAAGCTGGAGGGCATCATCCCGGCCCTGGAGTCTTCACATGCCATTGCTTGGCTGCTGGAGAGCGGCGGCGGTGAGGGCTTCGACGTGCTGTGTCTCTCCGGCCGGGGCGACAAGGATCTCGCCGAGGTCGTCGAGCGGACGGGGACCGGGGGATGACCCGACGGAGCCTCCCCGCTGTTGCTCCGGCGGGTCATCCCCCGGCCACCCCAGGCGCCGATCGAATCGCACAGGCATTCGCGGCCGCCAAGGCCGAAGGCCGCGCCGCGCTGATGCCCTACATGATGGCCGGCTACCCCGACCGCGAGGCGTCGCTGGCAATCGCCGCCGCCTACGCCGACACCGGAGCCGACCTGATCGAGCTCGGCGTCCCGTTCTCCGACCCGCTCGCGGACGGCCCGACGATCCACACCGCCGCGACCGCCGCGCTCGAGCAGGGAACCACCCTGGCGACGGCGCTGGAGGTCTGCGAAAGCGTCGCCGAGCGCCTGCCCGTCGTGCTGATGGTCTACGCCAACATGGTGCTCGCCCAGGGCGGCGCCGCCGAGTTCGCGCGCCGCGCCGCCGCCGCGGGCGCCCGCGGAGCGATCGTCCCCGACCTGCCGCTCGACGAGGCCGAGGCGGTGCGCGACGGGCTTGCCGCGGCCGGCCTGGCCCTGGTGCCGCTGCTGGCGCCGACCACCTCGCGCGAGCGGCGGGCCGCGATCTGCGAGGTCGCCGAGGGGTTCGTCTACGTCGTCTCGACGATCGGGACCACGGGTGAGCGACAGGAGCTGCCGGTCGACCTCTCCGACCTCGTCGCCGCCACCAAGGCCGACGCCGACGTGCCGGTCGCGGTCGGCTTCGGCATCGGCACCCCCGAGCAGGCCGGCCAAGTCGGCCGGATCGCCGACGGGGTGATCGTCGGCAGCCGCCTGGTGCGCGCGGCCGGCGAGGCCGGCTCAGCCGGGGAGGCGGCCGAGGCGGTCGGCTCCTTCCTGCGCGACGCCCGTGCCGCGCTCGCCACGTAGCGCCGCCGGGGTCGCGCGCGCCGCCCACCGCTCGGACCGGACCTTCCTCTAGGATCCGCGCCGCATGGGACTCGTCGTCACGTTCTTCCTGGCGCTCGCCGCCGCCGTCGTCTCCTACGCCTTCGGGCAGGGCGGCCCGATCGCCGGCATGGTCTTCCTCACCGTCCTCTTCATCGGCGCTACGGCCCGCGTCCTGCGGCAGACGCTGAACCTCGGCGGCTGATCGCCGTCAGGACAGGCCTCAGGCCCGGGTCGCGACGACCTGCAGGTACTCCGGCTGGAGTATGAGCGCGCGGTCGCCGGCCGTGTTGTTCTCTTCGAGGTAGGCCTTGAAGTCGGCCTCCAGCGCCGCCTCGCCCTCCGGCGCGACCCGTTCGAACGCGACCTTGGTCGGGCCGAAGTAGGTGCGGAAGAAGTCGAGGAAGTGGTCGGCCGAGCGGAACGCCTGGCGCGCCTTGCGGCGCTCGATCCGCAGCTCCGAGACCCCGTCGCCGAACAGCTCGCGCAGCCCGTCCTCGGTGCCCCAGACCAGTGGCGAGGGGACGCCGGGCGGCGGCGGCGCGTGTTTGGCGATCGTCATGAACATCTGGCCGACGCCGCCGTCGGGCACCCAGTTCGCCATCCCGATCCGGCCGCCCGGCTTGCAGACCCGCAGCAGCTCGGCGGCGGCCTTCTCCTGGTCGGCCGCGAACATCGCGCCGAAGATCGACATCGTGACGTCGAACTCGCCGTCGCCGAAGGGGAGGTCGGTCGCGTCGGCCTCGACGAACTCGACGTCGAGGCGTTCGGCGGCGGCCCGCTAGCGGCCGCGCTCCAGGAGCGCCGGCACGAAGTCGGCGCCGACGGTGTTGCCCCATGCGCGCCGCGCCGCGGCCAGAGCGCCGTTGCCGCTGCCGCAGGCGACGTCGAGGACGCGCTCGTCCGGCAGGACGTCGAGGGCTTCGACCAGCTCCTCGGCGACCATCATCACGATTCCGGCGACCATCGAGAAGTCGCCCTCTGCCCAGGTCCGCTGCTGGACGTCGCGGACCGCTTGCGGATCTACTGACTCGTTCATGTTCCCTCCTCGTTCGAGTGCTCTGAACGTATCGCGTCATCGGAGCGGCGGCCAGGCCGTAGAGCTCTAAGCTGCGCGCATGCGGATCGGAGTGCTCACCGGCGGGGGCGACTGCCCGGGGCTCAACGCCGTCATTCGGGCGATCGTCCGCAAAGGCGTCGAACAGTGCGGCCACGAGTTCGTCGGCTACCGCGACGGCTGGCACGGGCCGCTGGCGGGCGACAGCGGGCTGCTCGGCGTGCCCGAGGTGCGCGGCATCCTGCCCCGCGGCGGCACGATCCTCGGCAGCTCGCGCACCAACCCGTTCAAGCAGGAGGGCGGGCCCGAGCAGCTGATCGGCAACCTCTCCGCCGAAGGAGTCGACGGGCTGATCGCGATCGGAGGAGAGGACACTCTGGGGGCGGCGTCGCGGCTCCACGCCGAGCACGGGGTCAAGGTCGTCGGCGTGCCGAAGACGATCGACAACGACCTCGGCGCCACCGACTACACCTTCGGCTTCGACACCGCCGTCAACATCGCGATGGAGGCGATCGACCGCCTCCATACGACGGCGGGCAGCCATCACCGCGTTCTGATCGCCGAGGTGATGGGCCGTCATGCGGGCTGGATCGCCTTCCACGCCGGGCTCGCGGGCGGCGCCAACGTCATCCTCATCCCGGAGCAGGAATTCGACGTCGGGAAGGTCTGCGAGTTCGTCGGGCGGCGTTTCGAGAGCCAGTTCGCGCCGATCGTCGTCGTCGCCGAGGGGGCGCAGCCGGCCGGCGGCGTCCCCGAGGCCCAAGACGGGAGGCTCGACGAGTTCGGCCACGTCCGCCTCGGCGGGATCGCGCACTGGCTGGAGGGCGAGATCGAGCGCCGCACCGGCAAGGAGGCGCGCGCCACCGTCCTCGGCCACGTCCAGCGCGGCGGCACGCCGACCGCATTCGACCGGGTGCTGGCGACCCGTTTCGGGCTGCACGCGATCGACGCGGTCGAGGCGGGGGAGTGGGGCAAGATGACCGCGCTGCGCGGCACCGACATCCACCTCGTCGACCTGAAGGAGGCGACGGCCGAGCTGAAGACCGTGCCGCCGGAGCTGTACCGGGAGGCCGAGGTCTTCTTTGGTTAGGGGTGGGGGGTCCTCCTTGCGCCGCGCCCGATTCGTGCTGAGCTTGTTCGTGGTATTGGCGGTGGTAGCGGGCTGTGGGGAGGAGGGGGTGGCCGAGGATGCGACGTTGTCGGTCTACGTCAGTCAGCCGCTGTGCGACGAAGCGCGGGGGGCGCTGCGCGAGGCCGGCTCGCAGGCAGGCGATTTCCGGCTGCGCGCCGTCTGCGTCGACGACGTGGGCGGCTCCGGCGATGCGCGGCTGGCGGCGATCGGCGCCGCGGCCCGCCGGGCGACCGAGGACTCGACGGCGATTGCCTACGTCGGCACGAGAGACCCGATCGCAACCCGCTTCTCGAAGCCGATCCTCGAAGCGGCCGAGATCGCGCGCGTCTCGACCGGCTCTGGAAGCGCCGCCATCGCCCGCCTGCGCAGAGCCGTTGCCGAGGTCGACGATTCGGACGTCCGCGCGGCAATCGCGTCTTTACTTTAAATTCCCTGTGCGATGAGACGCACGATGCTCACGATGACGCTTGCGCTGGCCTTCTCCGCCGCGGCGCCGTCGCTCCCCAGCGCCGAAATCGGCGGCTACTTCGAATTCGAAGAACCGTGGAGCCAGCACACGATCATCGCCGCCTCGGGCGGTGGCGGCCATTCCCTTCACTTCGTAGCGCCGGAACTCTCGGGTGAAGTCGGGTGCGGATCGACGCTCGAAGGCACAGCGGAATCGAACACAACGGAAGACATCAGACTCTCGGCCGCGTTTACGAACTGCACGGTGACAAGCACGGGAGCGAAAGCCCCCATCGACTCGAACGGATGCTGGTTCACATTCAAGATGGCGAAAGCCCCCGTCGACGTAGCGGAGCAGACAGTCCAGCTCACATGCCCCGTGGGCCAGAAGCTGAGGATCACACGGTCCGATTGCACGATCGCCCTACCCCCGCAGACGTTCACCGGCGTCACATACGGCCAAGCCACAAACTGGGGCAAACCCGCGCTGACAGTGAGCTTCGACTCGAAACTCGTCTTCGAGTATGAGGGCGGCATCTGCGCCTTCCTCGGCACAAGCCAGACCGGCACGCTCAAAGGGTCACAGACACTCAAAGGTTGGAGAACAGACGGAGAACCAGCCAAGGTCGACGTCGAGTGGGACGACAGCCTCGGGCATTTCGTCTCCGCGGTCGAGCATCCGACGATCACCGGCACCGAAAACGCCGAACACCACCTTGACTTCATCGCCGAGAGCATCGGCGGCGAAATCGGCTGCAAAAAATCGACTTACAGCCTCACAGGCAGCAGCGAGACAGCGCAGGTCACAGCGGTCGCGCCCACCGTCAGCGAATGCAGCACAACAGCGACGGGAGCGGCGGTTGGCGTCGGGTTCAACGGCTGCTCCTACCGCTTCGACGCGGTTGCTGGGACGACCAGCGAAACCGAGCAGAAAATCGACCTCGTCTGCCCTACCGCGACCGGGGTGCAGATCCTCGACCTTCAGAGCTGCGCAATCGAAATTCCGGCTCAGAGCGACATCGGCAAAATCACATACACAACAGTCGAGGAAGGCGGCGACCACGCGATCACACTGGACGTCAATGCCGAATTCACGATTCATGCCGTCAACGGGCCGTGCACGATGCTCGGCACAACGCAGACCGGGACACTCAAAGGCTCCGTCCTAGTCAAAGCTTTCGACACAGCCGGCGAACAGGTCGACCTGACAGCGACATGAGCGCTGTCCCTACAGCAGGCTGCGCAGCGCCTTCTCCGCGTCGTCGTACTTGAACTCGTAGCCGAGCTCGAGCGCCCGTCTCGGCAGCACCCGCTGGCCGCCGCGCAGCACCTTGCCGAACTCTCGGCCGAACATCAGGTCGAGCGTCAGTCCGGGGACGGGAATCACGGCGGGCCGGCCGAGCGCCCGGCCCATCGCCTGCGAGAACTCCTTGTTGGTGACCGGCTCCGGCGCGGTCGCGTTGATCGTCCCGCGCACCTCGTCGTTGTCGAGCGCCCAGAGCAGGATCCCGACCTCGTCGGCGAGGTGGATCCAGGAGACGTACTGGTCGCCGCCGGCGAGCGGCCCGCCTACGCCCATCTTGAACGGCGGCAGCATCCGGCCCAGCATGCCGCCGCGCGCGTCGAGCACGTGGCCGGTCCGCACGACGACCAGCCGCACGCCGCTGCCCTCGACCTCGTGCGCCGCCTTCTCCCACTCCCGCACGACCTCTGAGTCGAACCCCTCGCCGGGCGGCGAGGCCTCGTCGACCGCCTCGTCGCCGCGGTCGCCGTAGTAGCCGATCGCCGCCTGGCTGACCATCACCTGCGGCTTGCGCTCCAGGCCGGCGATCGTCCCGACCAGGTTGTGGGTGGCGGTGCGGCGGCTCTCGAGGATGCGGCTTTTCGACTCGTCGGTCCAGCGCTGGTCGATCCGCTCGCCGACCAGGTTGACGATGGCATCGACGCCCTCGAACGCCTCGGCCGGGGGCCGTTCCAGATGCGGCTGCCACGGGTGCCAGAGGACGGTGGGGTGGACGTGGCGGGCGTTCTCGGGGTCGCGGGTGAGGCCCACGACCGTGTCGTCCCGATCGAGCAGCGCGTCGCAGAGCGCCGAGCCGATCATGCCGCTCGCGCCGGTGACGAGGACCTTCACCGCGCCGTTCGGTCCCCCATCAGCCGACCTCGACGGTCGAGAAGGTCCCGGTCTCCTCGCTGAAGCGGGCGATCCCCTCGCGCTTGGCCTCCTCGACCACGGCCTTGGCCACCTGTGGCGCCACGTCGCGGTTGAAGACGCTGGGGATGATGTAGTCCTCGGAGAGGTCGTCCTCGGTGACGGTTGCCGCGATGCCGCGGGCGGCCGCCAGCTTCATCTCCTCGGTGATGTGCGGGGCGCCGGCGTCGAGGGCGCCGCGGAAGATGCCGGGGAAGCAGAGGACGTTGTTGATCTGATTCGGGTAGTCGGAGCGGCCCGTCGCCATGATCCGCACGTAGGGAGCGGCGTCCTCGGGCATCACCTCGGGGTTTGGGTTCGCCATCGCGAAGACGATTGCGTCGTCGTTCATCTTCGCCAGCGAGTCCGCCTTGATGATTCCGGGGCCGGAGAGGCCGACGAAGAGGTCCATGCCCTCGATCGCGTCGTCGGGGGTGCCGCTCACTTGGTCCGGATTGAAGCTCTCGGCGAACCAGCGCTTGGTCGCGTTCATCTCGCCCGACTGGTAGTCCTCGCGCTCGGTCGAGAGGGCGCCGCGGCGGTCGCATCCGACGATATGGCTGACGCCGGCTTCCTGCATCATCTTCGTGACCGCTACCCCTGCCGCGCCGAGGCCAACCACCAGCACGCGCAGCCGCTCGATCGGCTTGCCGACGATCGTCAGCGCGTTGAAGAGGGCGGCCATGGTGACCACCGCGGTGCCGTGCTGGTCGTCGTGGAAGACCGGGATGTCGAGCGACTCCTTGAGCCGTTGCTCGATCTCGAAGCAGCGCGGCGCCGAGATGTCCTCGAGGTTTATGCCGCCGAAGGTGGGGGCGATCAGCTCGCAGGCCTTGACGATCTCGTCGGCGTCCTGGGTGTCGAGGCAGATCGGGAAGGCGTCGACGCCGGCGAACTCCTTGAAGAGCATCGCCTTGCCCTCCATCACCGGCATCGCCGCCTCGGGGCCGATGTTGCCGAGGCCGAGCACGGCGGAGCCGTCGGAGACGACCGCGACCGTGTTCTTCTTGATCGTGTACTCGAAGGCTTTGGCGCGGTCCGCGTGGATGTCCTCGCAGACGCGGGCGACGCCCGGCGTGTAGGCCATCGAGAGGTCGTCGCGCGTCTTCAGCGGGTACTTGTTCTCGACCGAGATCTTGCCGCCCCGGTGCATCTGCAGGGTGCGGTCCACGTAGTCGAGGACACGAGCGCCGTGGGTCGAGCCGATCGCCCGCAGGATCCGCTCCCAGTGGGGGCGGTCCTGGGCGTCGATCGTGAACTCGCGCACCCGTTTGCCCTCGCTGCCGGCACCTGGCACGAGATCGACGCCCTGCAGCTGGCCGCCGGCCTCGGCGATCGCCGCGGTCAGCTTGCCGAGTGGCTCCTGCCGCGCGTCGAGCTCGACCCGGATCGTGACGCTGTATTGGGCGCTGACGGCCATGGGCCGGCTATCGAATCAGATTCGCCACTTTTGCCTGCTCGCGCCTAAGATCGTCGCGATATGGAGATCGCCGCACTTGCTCTCTACGGCGCCTGGCTCGTCCTCGCCTTCGGGGTCAGGACCGTCATGCACATGCGCCGCACCGGGTCGAGCGGCTTTCGGGGGATCGACCCGGCTGCGGGCCCGCTCGAGCGCTTCGCGGGAGTGCTTTTCGTGGCGCCCTTGCCGCGGGCGCGGCGGCGCCGCTGCTCGCCTTGCTCGACCTGGTCGAGCCGATCGGCGCGCTCGACGGACTCCCGGCCCATGCGGCCGGCATCGCGCTGGCGCTCGTCGGCATCGTCGCGACCTTCGTCGCGCAGTCGGCGATGGGCGACGCGTGGCGGATCGGGGTCGAGGCCGAGGAGAGGACGAGCCTGGTCACCGACGGCCCGTTCGCGCTGGTCCGCAATCCGATCTTCGCGGCGATGGCTCCGACCGCGCTCGGCTTGGCGCTGATGGTTCCCAGCGTGGTCGCGCTGCTCGGCCTGGTCGCGCTGCTTGTCGCCCTCGAGTTGCAGGTCCGGCTGGTCGAGGAGCCGCATCTGCTGCGTGCCCACGGCGCTGCCTACGCCGACTACGCAGGGCGGGTCGGCCGCTTCCTCCCCGGAGTGGGGCTTCTGCGTGGCGTTCGATGAGGCACTGGCCGAGCGGGTGCGCGAGGCGCTGGTCGGCCGCGCCGAGGTCAGCGAGCGCCGCATGTTCGGCGGGATCGCCTTCATGGTCGCCGGCAAGATGGCGGTCGGGATCGTCGGCGACGACCTGATGGTTCGCCTCGGCGCCGAGGACGCCGAGCGCGCCCTCGCCGAGCCGCACGTCCGCCCGATGGACTTCACCGGCCGCCCGATGAAGAACATGGTCTTCGTCGATTCACGGGGCACGGCCTCCGACCAGGACCTCGCCGCCTGGGTCGACGCCGGCGCCGATTTCGCGGCCTCGTTGCCGCCGAAGTAACCGCGGCCGCTCTTGACGGGGGCGAATCCGCGGTGCCTGGCGCCTTTTGTCCGGTATGCGGATGAAATGCGCCAGCGCCGACGAGCTGCTTGCCGCAGTGGCTGGGCGGCAGCATGGAGTCGTCGCTCGTCGCCAGCTGATCGCGGCTGGGATGACGCAAAGCGGCGTCGCTCGCCGTCTTGCCGGCGGGCGGTTGCATCAGCTGCACCGCGGCGTCTACGCGGTCGGCCACCGCGCCATCTCGCGCCAAGGGAGGTGGATGGCTGCGGTCCTCGCGGTCGGTGGCGGACCATCGAGTGCAGGCGAGCCGCTGAAACGCTGGGGCGCTGCGGTGAGCCATCGCAGCGCCGGGGAGCTCTGGAGCCTGGTGGAGTCGCGTGAAGGACCGGTTGAAGTGACGATCCCGGGCGACAGCGGCAAGCGGCGACGTCGTGGAATTTGGCTGCACCGATCCGCCACCCTCTTACCTGCTCATGTGACGCTCCGAGCTGGCATTCCCGTCACGGGGACCGCCCGAACGATTCGGGACCTGCGGCGAGTTGTCCCGGCTAGGGAGCTCCGACGGGCGCTCAGACAGGCCGAGGTGATCGGTTTGCCGCTCGGGGAGGAGAACGGCACCGACCGCACCCGCAGCGACCTCGAGCGCGACTTCCTTCGCCTCTGCCGGCGGCACCATTTACCGAGGCCCGAGGTCAACGTGATGGCCGGCCGCGATCTGGTCGATTTCCTCTGGCGGGACCGACGCCTCATCGTCGAAACGGACGGCTACCGCTACCACCGCGGGCTCCTCGCTTTCGAGGAGGACCGGGCGCGCGATCTGCGCCTGCGAGAGCTCGGTTTCCAGGTGATCCGCGTAAGCGAAGCGATGCTTGACGGAGAACCGGAGCGCCTCGCGGAGACGCTGGGCCGTGCCCTTAGAGTGGGCGAGGATGCCGATGACCGAAAAAGCCAAGGCCAAGGCCGGCGCGGCTGAGAAGACCGGCGAGCTCTTCCTGCTCGACGGCAACTCGCTCGCCTACCGTGCCTTCTTCGCGCTGCCGGAGTCGATCGGGACCAGCGACGGCCGCCCGACCAACGCGATCTACGGCCTCGCCTCGATGCTGGTGAAAATCGTCGTCGAGCACCGGCCGGCCGGCGTGGTCGTCGCCTGGGACGCCGGCATGTCCGGGCGGGAGAAGACCTACGACCTCTACAAGGCCCACCGTCCCTCGCGACCGGACCTGCTCGCCGAGCAGTGGCCGCACCTGATGCCGCTGGTCGACGCGTTCGGCTACACCAACGTCAGGGTCGAGGGCTACGAGGCCGACGACGTGATCGGCACGCTGGCCCGCCGCGCCCGGGACGAGGGCATCCCGGTGATGGTCGTCTCCGGCGATCGCGACGTCTACCAGCTGGTCGAGGACGGAATCAGGGTGATGACGACCTCGCGCGGGGTCACCGACACGAAGGTGTACGACCGCGAGGGCGTGATCGAGCGCTACGGCGTGCCGCCCGAGCTGGTCACCGACCTGATCGGCCTCAAAGGCGACACCTCCGACAACATTCCCGGCGTCCCGGGCGTCGGCGACAAGACCGCCGCCCAGCTCCTGCAGCGGTTCGGCTCGCTCGAGGAGGTTCTCGCCAACGTCGACGAGGTCTCCGGAGCGAAGCGCAAGCAGAACCTGACCGAGCACGCCGAGGACGCCCGCATCTCCAAGCAGCTGGCGACGCTCGACTGCGAGGTGGATACCGGGATCGACTTCGGCGAGGTGATGGGGGCGCGGCCCGACCGTGGCGCCCTGCGCGAGTTCATGCGCGAGTTCGAGCTTCGCGCCGTGATGGAGCGGCTCGAAGAGGGCCTGCCCGAGGGGGAGGCGGTGCCCGGCCGCAGCGTCGAGACCGAGCTGGCGGTGGAGGGGGTCGAGGGCACGCCCGCGGACCTCGGCGCGGGGCCCGTCTCGGTCGCGATCGCCGCCGAGCGCTGGGCGGCCGACGACGGCGAGCGGATCGTCACGGGCACCGGAACGCTGGAGCAGCTGGCCACGGGCCTCGCCGGAAAGCCACTTGTCGCCCATGACGCCAAGTCGCTCGGCGGCGGGCGCCACGGGCTCCTCGCAGCCGCGGCTCGCGAGGGGGCGAAGCTCGACCTGGAGCACGACACGATGCTCGCCGCCTACCTGCTCGAGCCCCAGCGCCGCACCTACGACCTGGTCGAGCTGGCCGCCGACGCGGGCATCGGCCTCGCCGAGTCGGCTGCCGCCAAGGCGGCGGCCGAGGAGCCCGAGGACGACGGGCAGCTCGCCCTGGGCGAGGAGGTGGAGGCGGGGCTGGAGCCGGCCGAGGAGGCGAAGCTCGTCGCGGCGCTCGCCGAGGCGCAGCGGCCGCGGCTCGACGAGCTGGAGCTGACGCCGCTGCTGCGCGACGTGGAGCTGCCGCTGGTCGACGTCCTCGCCGCGATGGAGCGGGAGGGGTTGAAGCTGACCGCCGTCCGCCTCGCCGAGGTCGGCGCCGGCTTCGGCGAGCGGATCGCCACTCTCGAGAAGGAGATCTTCGAGCTGGCCGAGGAGGAGTTCACGATCGGCTCTCCGCAGCAGGTCGGCCGGATCCTCTTCGAGAAGCTGGGGCTGACCCGCAAGCGGCGCGGCAAGACCGGCTTCTCGACCGACGCCCGCGTCCTGGCGCAGATCCGCGACGAGCACCCGATCGTCGAGAAGATCGAGCAGTGGCGTGAGCTGACCAAGCTGAAGAGCACCTACCTCGACACGCTGCCCGACCTGATCGACCCTGGGACCGGCCGCGTCCACACCACCTTCAACCCGGCGTCTACCACCACCGGCCGCCTCTCCAGCACCAACCCGAACCTGCAGAACATCCCGATCCGCACCGAGATCGGGCGCCCCGTGCGCGCCTGCTTCGTGGGCGCCGAGGGCAATCAGCTGCTCTCCGCCGACTACAGCCAGGTCGAGCTGCGCGTCCTCGCCCACGTTGCCGACGAGGGGGTGTTGAAAGAGGTCTTC
>DASQDJ010000199.1:0-4583 GCA_035634215.1 Solirubrobacterales bacterium
GCGCTGAAAGCGCTGTCGGGCGCCAACGGCGGTGGCGGCAACGGGGCGCCGCCCGCTGCCGCGACCAAGCCGCAGGCCGCCGACGCCAAGCCGGCGGCCCCGGCGCAGCCTGCGTCGCCGAAAGCGCCTCCCGCCAAGCAAGCCGCTCCGCCCTCGCAGGGCCAGGCCCCGGCCGCGAAACCGAAGAAAGCCGCGGCTGGCAAGAAACGCCGTGTCGTGATCGACTCGCAGGCGGCCCGGCGCGACCAGATGGGCGGGCCCCCGCCGCAACGGCCGCCGCGCCGCAGAGGGGGACGGCGTCGCCGGCCGCTGCTCGAGGAGCCGCCGCCGAAATCCGACGAGGCGCCGGTAGAGCCGGAGGCGACCAAGGTCCAGTCCGGCGCCACCGTGCGCGAGGTCGCCGAGCTGCTTGGCCTGGGCAGCGCCGAGGTGATCAAAAAGCTGATGATGATGGGGGAGATGGCGACCCTCACGCAGACCCTCACCGACGACTCGGTGCGGGCGATCGCCGAGGAGTACGACCGCAAGGTGGAAATAGTCACTGCGGCCGAGGAGGAGCCCGAGGCGCCCGAGTTTGAGGACGACGAGGGCAGCCTCGCGCCGCGGCCGCCAGTCGTCACCGTGATGGGCCACGTCGACCACGGCAAGACCTCGCTGCTCGACGCGATCCGCGAGACCGAGGTCGCGGCCGGTGAGGCTGGCGGCATCACCCAGCACATCGGCGCCTACCAGGTCCACCACGAGGACAAGACGATCACCGTCCTCGACACCCCGGGACACGCGGCCTTCACGGCGATGCGGGCCCGCGGCGCCCGCGTCACCGACGTCGCCGTCGTCGTCGTCGCCGCGGACGACGGCGTCATGCCGCAGACCAAAGAGGCGATCGACCACGCCCGCGCCGCCGACGTGCCGATCCTGATCGCGGTCAACAAGATCGACAAGGAGGATGCGCAACCCGAACGGGTCCGCACCGAGCTGGCCTCCGAGGGGCTGCAGCCCGAGGACTGGGGCGGCGAGACGGTCTACTGCGACGTCTCGGCCAAGACCCGCCAAGGCCTCGACAACCTGCTCGACATGATCCTGCTCGTCACCGAGCTGGAGGAGCTGAGCGCCAACCCTGACGCGCCCGCCTCCGGCACGGTGATCGAGTCGCAGCTCGACCCCGGCCGCGGCCCCGTGGTCAGCATCCTCGTCCAGCGCGGCACACTGCGGATCGGCGACTCGCTCGTCGCCGGCTCGCAGTGGGGGAAGGTCCGCGCGATGCACGACTACACCGGCGCCCGCGTCGAGGAGGCCGACCCCGGCATGCCGGTCGAGGTGCTCGGCTTCGACGGCGTTTGCGAGGCCGGCGAGCACGTCCATGCGGTCGAGAACGACCGCCGCGCCCGCCAACTCGCCCAGGAACGCGCCCACCGGCTCAAGAGCGAGGCGCTGGCTCGCCGCCAGGCCCGCAAGGTCAGCCTCGAGGAGGTTTTCTCGCGCGCCCAGGCCGGCGACATCAAGGAGCTCAACATCGTCCTCAAAGCCGACGTGGCCGGCTCGCTGGAGGCCCTCCAGGACGAGATCGCGAAACTGCCGCAGGAGCAGGTCGCGATCAACGTCATCCACTCGCAGACCGGCGGAATCAACGAGTCCGACATCATGCTCGCCTCGGCTTCCGACGCGATCGTCATCGGCTTCAACGTGCGGCCGCTGATCGACGCCAAACGCGCCGCCGAGCGCGAGGGCGTCGACGTCCGCACCTACTCGGTCATCTACAAAATCACCGAAGACCTCCGCAACGCGATGGAGGGATTGCTGGAGGCGGTCGAGGTCGAGGAGACGCTCGGCGAGGCCGAGGTCAAACAGACCTTCAAGGCG
This sequence comes from Solirubrobacterales bacterium, assembly GCA_035634215.1. GTDB lineage: Bacteria > Actinomycetota > Thermoleophilia > Solirubrobacterales > 70-9 > VRUE01. Next base: position 1,861 of record DASQDJ010000199.1, read on the forward strand.
TCGAAAGTCGGCCGCATCGCCGGCTGCCAGGTCACTCAGGGCCGCGCCCGCCGCGACGCCAGCGTCCGCCTCATCCGCGAGGGGACGGTCATCTGGGACGGTCGGCTTGGCTCCCTGCGCCGCTTCAAAGACAACGTGCAGGAGGTCGAGGAGGGCCAGGAGTGCGGCATCGTGCTCGAGGGCTACGCCGACGTCAAGGAGGGCGACGTGCTCGAGTTCTTCCAGACCAAGCAGGTCGAGCAGACCCTCGAGTAGGGGGTAGCATGCCGACGCCTCGCATGCGCCGCATCAACGAGGTGCTTCGCGAGGTGATTGGCGCCGCCATCGCCAGCGATCTGAGCGATCCCCGCATCGGCTTCGTGACCGTGACCTCGGTTGAGACCAGCCCTGACCTGCGCACCGCAAAGGTGTTCTTCAGCGTCCTCGGCGACGAGGAGGCGCGCGAGGAGACGCTGGCCGGGCTGCGCGCCTCCCATGGCGTCCTCCAGTCGCGAATCGCGGCCGAGACGCACATGAAGCGCACGCCGAAGCTGACCTTCCGCTACGACGACACGGTCGAGACGGGGATGCGGATCTCGCGGCTGCTGGACGACGAAGGGGCGGAGGAGCGGTGACCGAGACCGCCGACATCGGAGCGACGGCGATCGAGCGGCTCGCCGCCGAGGTCCGCGACCGCGACCGCTTCCTGCTGACCGCCCACGAGGGCCCCGACGGCGACGCGCTCGGCTCGCTGCTCGGCATGCACCACCTGCTCGGGCAGCTCGGCAAGGACTCGGTGATGTTCCTCGCTGCCAAGGAGTTCCCGCTGCCGATCGAGTACCGCTTCCTGCCCCTCGAGGAGGTCTTCCACGAGCCGCCCGCCGACATGTCGGACCGCACGATCGTCTTCCTCGACTGCGGCAACATCGACCGCATGCCGGTGCCCTTCTTGACCGAGGGCGAAAACGTCCGGCTCAACATCGACCACCACCACGACAACACGCTGTTCGGCGACGTCAACCTGGTCGACGTCGAAGCGTCGAGCACGGCCGAGATCGTCTACGAGCTGGCGGTGCTGCTCGGGGTGCGGATCACGCCGGAGATGGCCGAGGCGCTCTACGTCGGCATGGTCACCGATACCGGCAAGTTCATGTACGAGAACACGAACGCGCGCACGCACCGGATCGCCGCCGAGCTGGTCGAAGCGGGGGTGGGGATCGACGAGACCTACCGCCGCCTCTACGAGCACGTGCCGATCGAGAAGCTGCGGCTGCTCTCCCGCGCCCTGGAGGGGATCCAGCGCCACTGCGACGGGGCGCTCGTCCTCGCCTACATCACCGCCGCCGACTACGAGGCGACCGGCGCGGGCGAGGAGATGACCGAGGGGGTGATCGACCACCTGCGCTCGGTCGAGGGGGCGAGGGTGGCGGCCCTGATTCGCGACCTCGGCGACCGCGGCCGCTCCGCCCGCAAGGTGAGCCTGCGCTCCAGCGGGGGCGAGGTCGACGTCTCGGCGATCGCCCGTCGCAACGGCGGCGGCGGCCACAAGCGGGCGGCCGGCTTCTCGACTGACCTCGAGCTCGGGCCCCTCGTGGACTTCCTGCGGGCCGAGGTGGCGGCCCAGCTCGGCCCTTGACGCCGGCCGCGATGGAGGGCGCGCTGCTGCTCTGCGACAAGCCGGCCGGGGTCACCTCGCACGACGTGGTGGCGCGGGTGCGCCGCGAGCGGGGCTGCAAGGCCGGCCATGCCGGCACGCTCGACCCGTTCGCGACGGGGCTGCTGCTCGTCCTGCTGGACCGGGCGACGCGACTGCAGCGCACGCTCACCGGGCTGCGCAAGGTCTACCTGGCGACGGCGCGGCTCGGCTGGCGCTCCTCGACCGGCGACCCGGACGGCGAGTTGGCAGAGACCGGCCGCCTGCCCGCCTCGCTCGAGCTGCCGACCGGCACGGTCCGCCAGCGGGTGCCGATGACCTCGGCCGTGAGGGTGGGGGGCGAGCGGCTCTACCGCAAGGCCCACCGGGGGGAGACGATCGAGACGCCGCTGCGCGAGGTCGAGGTCCACCGGGCCGACCTGCTCGCGCACGACGGCGAGCGGGCCGAGTACGAGATCGAGTGCTCGGCCGGCACCTACGTCCGCACTCTGGTCGAGACGCTCGAGGACGCCTACTGCGAGCGGCTGCGGCGGACGGCGATCGGGCCCTTCCGGGTCGAGGACGCCGGCGAGGAGTACGGGCTGGACCAGGTGGCCCAGCTGGTCCCGGCGGCCGCGGAGGCGCTGCGATGAGCATCGCGGTCACCTCGCTGCCCGACGCGGAGCCGCGCCCGCGCCACGTCGCGATCGGCACCTTCGACGGGGTGCACCGGGGCCACCAGGCGGTGATCGAGGGGGCCGACACCGTGCTCACCTTCGATCCGCACCCGCTGGAGGTCCTGCACCCAGCGGCGCTGCCGAAACTGATCATGAACTTCGGCGTCAAGCGCGACGTGATCGACGGGCTCGGGGTCGAGGAGCTGGTCGTCATCCCCTTCGATCGCGAGTTCGCCTCGCGCTCGGCCGAGGACTTCATCGAGCATGTCCTGGTCGAGAAGCTGAGCGCCGAGCGGGTCTCGGTGGGGGAGAACTTCCGCTTTGGCGCGAAAGCGCAGGGGGCCCCGGAGATGCTCGCGGCGCACCCGGAGTTCGAGACCCGCATCGTGCCGCTGGTCGAGGTCGACGGCGAGACCGTCTCCTCGACCCGGATC
>DASQDJ010000200.1:0-6318 GCA_035634215.1 Solirubrobacterales bacterium
CGCGACCACGGTCTCGGCCGAGCGCAGCACCCGCTCCATCTCACCTGCTCGCTTCGGCAGGAAGCCCTCGAAGCGCCAGCGGTCGGTCGGCAGCCCGGAGGCGACCAGCGCCACGGGCACCACCGACGGCCCCGGCAACACGACCACGTCGAGACTGCGGTCTATGCAGCGTCGCACCAGCCGGTAGCCGGGGTCGGAGATCGCCGGCATGCCGGCGTCGGAGACGAGGACGACCGTGTCGCCGCGCTCGATCCGCTGCGCCAACTCGGTGGCCCGCATCGTTTCGTTGCCCTCGTGGTTCGAGACGAGCCGCGGGGCCGGCCGGATGCCGAGCTTGTCGAGCAACGCGCCGGTGCGGCGGGTGTCCTCGCAGGCGATGAAGTCGGCGCTGACGAGGGCGTCGCGGGCGCGCAGGGTGATGTCGTCGAGATTGCCGATCGGGGTCGGGCAAACGATCAGCGAGCCCGGCATCAGCCAACCCTCGCAAGTTCGACCCGGGCCATCGCGGCGGCGCCGATCATCCCGGCGTCCCCACCCAGCTCCGCGGCCACGACCGGCGTGCGATTCATCGGCGGGAGCGCCCTGGCCTGGAGCTCGGCGCGGGCCGGCTCGAGCAGCAGGTCGCCCGCCGCCATCACCCCGCCGCCGACCACGATCGTCTCCGGCTCGAAGAGGTTGGCGAAGCTGGCGAGCGCGACGCCGAGGCGGCGGCCGACCAGGTCGAAGACGCCGATCGCCGTGCGGTCGCCGGCCTGGGCGGCCTCGGTCACGGCGCGGCCATCGACCTCCCGGCCCTCGGCGCGCATCCGGCCGAGAGCCGAGCCCAGCTCCCGCTCGGCGGCCTCGCGGCCCTCGCGACCGAGCGCCGTGCCCGAGGCGAACGCCTCGACGCAGCCGTGGGTGGGGCAGTTGCCCTGGCAGCGCGGCCCGTCCATGTCGATCACCACGTGGCCCAGCTCGGCGCCGGCGCCATTGGCGCCCCTGTAGATCTCGCCGCCGAGGATCAGCCCGCCACCGATCCCGGTCCCGATCGTCAGCATCACCACGTTGCGGGCGTCGCGTGCGGCGCCTTTGAGGTGCTCGGCGAGCGCCGCCACGTTGGCGTCGTTGTCGACGAAGACCGGCAGGCCGGTCCGCTCGACGAGCAGGTCGCGGATCGGCAGGCTCTCGATCGGCAGGTTGACCGCCGAGATCGCCAGGCCCTTCTCGTGGTCGATCGTCGCCGGGATGCCAAGCCCGATCGCCTCGACGCCAGGCCGCTTCGCGCGCGCCTCCTCGATCTCACGGACCATCAGCTCGACCAGCTCCGCCTCGTCGAGCTGGGTGGAGCGCTCGCGGCTTTCGTGGCGGACCTTGGAGTCGGCGTCGAGCACGCCGAGCAGCATCTTGGTGCCGCCCAGGTCGATGCCGATCGTCTCGGCTTCGCTCATGGCGTGTCGCAGGCGACCGCGGGCATCGGCATGATCTCTGAGTCTTTCATGGCAGACGACGGTGAGCAGCAGCCCTCCGGGCCGCCCGATTACAAGGTCTACCGGTCCCGACGGGGGCTCTTCAGCGGGCTGCGAAAGCCCGACCTTTCAGGCCTGCGCGAGCGCGGCGCGGGACGGCCGAAGCTGCCCCGGTTCGGGCGGAATCGCGACGGCGGTCGGCCACGGCCCGAGCGGCCCGCCCTGCGGCGGGCGCTGAAATGGCTCGGCCTCGCGGCGCTCGGCTGGATCGTGCTCAGCTTCCTCGCCTTCGCGGTCTCCGCCCAGCTGCAGGCCTTCAAGCTCTCCGGCGACGCGAAGTCGGCGCTGCACGGCAACCCGCTGCTGCTCTTCGACCCGCAGACGATCCTTGTGCTGGGAACCGACGCGCGGCCGCCCGACACCAAAGAGCCCGGCGCGGCGCCATCGGAGGAGTGCTTCGAGCAGCAGTCGCATGGCGACGCGCCGCACGGCGAGTGCGAAGTCGGCCAGTTCCGCGCCGACACCCTGATGCTGATCCGCGCCGGCGGTGGCGCCTTTCGCAAACTCTCGATCCCCCGCGACGCCTACGCCGAGATTCCGGGGCAGAGCCCGCAGGAGATCAACGGCGCCTTCGCCTTCGGCGGCGCAGGCGCCCAGATCGAAGCGGTGGAGGACTTCCTGGGGATCGAGGTGGACCACGTCGCGATCGTCGACTTCACCGGCTTCGAAGACCTGATCGACGCGGTGGGCGGCGTCCAGGTGGACGTGCCTCAGAAGATCTGCGCCGACATCTCGGGGGGCGCCGGCGGCGGCCAGGGTGGCTCGACCGTGCGGCTCGGCAAGGGCGAGAACACGCTGGACGGCGAGCAGGCGCTCACCTACGCGCGCATCCGCAAGCCGAGTCCCTGTCCGGGCACGGGCCGCAGCGCCTACAGCCTCGGCTACGACGACTTCGACCGCGCCAAGGCGCAGCAGGCCGTGATCAGCGGCATCAAGGGGCGCCTCACCGACCCGCTCCGCATCCCCTACAACTTCGTCAAGGGCCCGATCATCGGCTGGAACGCCCCGAAAGCGTTCGTCAGCGACATGGGATTCCTGACGATGCCGCAGCTCGTCCTCGCGGCAGGGATCGGCGGCGACGCCGACGCCGACGTGCTCTGCGGCGGCGCCAACTCCGGCTGCGGCGAAGGCCCCGCCGGCTCGGTCGAAGTGCCGGAGTCCGAGCGGCGGCGCGCGGTCAAGGAGTTGCTGGGTTGAGCACCAAGGAACGCGCGCGTTTCGACGTTTAATCAAAAGTTCTCAATCAATTGAGCCAAACCGGATATACAAGGGCCCGTTCCTCGTAGGAACACGGGCGTCAGCAGAACGCGGACGCCCGCCAGACATACAAGGGAAAGGGAAACCATGAGTCTCAAGGTGAGAGGGCTCGGCCTCGCCGTGCTCGCGATAACGGCAACCGGCGCCATCGCGGCGGTGAACGCCTTCGCGACCCAAAGCGGGCACTTCGTCTCGGATGCGGCGAACGGCCACACGATCGTCGAACAGAGCACCAACCAGGCCCTGAGTCACGACTTCCGCGTCTCAGTCGATGGCGGCACCCCCATCGAATGCGACCAGGCAAGCGTTCAGGGCACAGCGACCTCGGCGACAATGCAGGCGGTCGAAGGGACCATGAGCCTCAGCCAGTGCCATACAGAAGGCGCCGCACCGGGCACGATCACTGTCCACATGAACGGATGTAAAGGCCAAGGAACAAGCAACAGCAGCGGCAGTGGCACAGGTCACCTGCTCTGCCCGGCAGGCGTTTCAGGGGTGGCAGTGACACATCCGAATTGCACCATCAGGATCCCGCCCCAAACATCCGGCGGCTTTACTTACACAAGTGCCACTCTTAACGGGAAACACACGATCACAGTTGACGTGAACAGCACCTACACAGTGCATTATGAGGGTGGTATCTGCATATTCCTTGGAACAACCCACACCGGGTCGGTCACCGGCTCGACAATCGTGGAAGCAACGAACACAGAAGGCGTACCGGTCAACGTAACAGCGACATAGTCGTCGGAGATTCGCGAGGGCCGGGAGCGATCCCGGCCCTCTTCGTTGGCCCCCGACGATCGAGGCTCGCGGCTAGCTGCCGGTCGCGGCCTTCGAGTCGCCGGACTTCGAGTCCGACGACTTGGTGCTCGACCCGCTCGACTCGGAGCCCTTCGACTCGCTCGACTCCTTAGAGCCCTCCGAGGAGGCGCCGTTGCCGCTCCGCTTCGTCTTGTAGTCGGTGTTGTGGAAGCCAGAGCCCTTGAAGTGGATCGCCACCGGATGGAGGACGCGCTGGGCGGCGGCTCCGCACTCCTGGCACTCGCTCAGAGGCTCGTCGCTCATCTTCTGGATCACGTCGAAGACGTGCCCGTTGGCGCACTTGTACTCGTAGATCGGCATCGCGGTGCCGGATTATCGCAGCCGATACGGTTCCCGCCATGGCAGGCACCGGCCAGGACGTCCAGCCCGAGCTGGCGACGATGGAGGAGATCGTCGCGCTCTGCAAACGGCGTGGCTTCGTCTTCCCCTCCTCGGAGATCTACGGCGGGCTCGGCTCGACCTACGACTACGGCCACTACGGCGTTCTGCTCAAGAACAACGTCAAAGCGGAGTGGTGGCGGGCGATGCTCCAGGACCGCGACGACATCGTCGCGCTCGACTCGGCGATCCTCCAGCACCCGCGGGTCTGGGAGGCGTCCGGGCACCTCGAAGGCTTCACCGACCCGCTCGTCCAGTGCCTCGGCAAGTGCAAGAAGCGCTGGCGCGAGGATCACCTGCGCGAGGCCGTCGAGGCCGACGGGGGCGACCCGGCCGCGGAGCTGCGCTGCCCGGAGTGCGGCGGCGAGCTGTCGGCGCCGCGCCAGTTCAACTTGATGTTCGAAACCCACATCGGCCCGGTCGCCGGCGAGGGCTCCGAGGTCTACCTGCGACCGGAGACGGCGCAGGGAATCTTCATCAACTTCAAGAACGTGCTCGGCTTCGCCCGCAAGAAGCCCCCTTTCGGGATCGCCCAGATCGGCAAGTCGTTCCGCAACGAGATCACGCCGGGCAACTTCATCTTCCGCACCCGCGAGTTCGAGCAGATGGAGATGGAGTTCTTCGTGCCGCCGGCCGAAGCCGACAGCTGGCACAAGACCTGGATCGAGGAGCGCGAGGGCTGGTACACGGAGCTCGGGATCCGGCCCGAATACCTGCGCGTGCGCCCGCACGGCGCCGACGAGCTCTCGCACTACTCCTCGGCGACCAGCGACGTCGAGTACCTCTTCCCGATCGGCTGGTCGGAGCTGGAGGGAATCGCCAACCGGGGCGACTTCGACCTGACCCAGCACGCCAAGTTCAGCGGCGAGAAGCTCGAGTACTTCGACCAGACGACGAAGGAGCGCTACGTCCCCCACGTGATCGAGCCCGCCGCCGGCGCCGATCGGGCCGCGCTCGCCTTCCTCGTCGACGCCTACGACGTCGAGGAGGTCGAGGGTCGCAAGCGCACGGTGCTGCGCCTCCATCCCCGCCTCGCGCCCGTCAAGGTCGCCGTTCTGCCCCTGGTCTCCAAGGAGGGCATGCCGGAGAAGGCGCGCGAGGTGTTCGAGGCGCTGCGGCGTCGCCTCCCCGCCGAGTTCGACGAGGGCGGCTCGATCGGCAAGCGCTACCGCCGCCAGGACGAGATCGGCACGCCGTGGGGCGTGACGATCGACGGCCAGACCCTCGAGGACAACACCGTCACGCTCCGTGACCGCGACTCGCTCGAGCAGACGCGCGTGCCGATCGACGGGCTAGCCGACGGCCTCGCCGCACGGCTGGCCCAGCCGTGGCGCAGTCCCAAGCTGGGCTAGAGGGCCCCGCGTCGCCGTAACCTGACGGCATGAAGGAGAGCCTGCTCCGCGACCGGGACTTCCGCCTGGTCGCCGCGGCGGTCGGGCTCTCGGCGCTCGGCGACTGGGTCGCGATCGTCGCGCTCGGCCTGCACGTAAAGGAGATGACCGACTCCGGCTTCGCGGTCGCCGCTCTCTGGGTCTGCCTCTTCGGGCCCTCGGTCCTCGTCGCCGGTCACGTTGGCCTGCTGGTCGACCGGATCGAGTCGACGCGGCTGCTGACCGCCGTGTCCGTGGTCGGGGTCGGCGCGGCCGCGGCCCTCGCTTTCAGCGACGCGGTCGGGCCTGTGCTGGCGCTGACCGCCCTGCTCGGCGTCGTCTTCGCGACGACCCAGCCGGTTGAGTTCGCCCTCGTCCCGCCGCTTGCCGGCGAGGCGCGGATCCAGGAGGCGAACGGCCACATCGAGACCGCGCGCTACCTCGGCTTCGGCATCGGGCCGCTGCTCGGCGGTCTGCTCTTCGCCGCTGGCGGCCTGGAGCTGGCGATGCTGGTCGACGCCGCCACCTTCGGCTTCGTCGCCCTCGCGGCCCTGGCGCTGCGCGTCAAGCGACACGCGATCGATCCCGACGGCGACGCGCACCCTCCCCGCGCCCGCGACGGAATCGCCTTCCTCTTCAAGGACCGCCTACTGGCGCTGGTCATGACGATTGCCTTCACCTCGCTGCTCTTCATGTCGGCCGTCTGGGTCGCCGAGCTCTTCTTCGTCGAGGACGTGCTGGGCCGTGGCGACGTCTCCTACGGGGCGATGCTGTCGGTCTGGACGGCCGGGATGGCCCGCGGTGCGATGGTGCTGTCGCGGCGCATTGCCGCCGGAGCGGTCGCGGCGGCCGGACTGGCAGCCGCCACGGTGCAGGGCGCCGGCCTTGCGCTGCCGGCGCTTTGGCTCAGCTTTGCCTTTTTCCTCGCCTGCGCCTTCCTCGGCGGCCTCGGGCACGGCCTCAAGAACGTGATGTTCCGC
>DASQDJ010000201.1:0-19720 GCA_035634215.1 Solirubrobacterales bacterium
CGACGAACAGCAGCTTGAGCCCCGGCCCCACCAGATCGTCGACCCCACAGCCGCGGAACGCCTCCAGCTCCAAGCGCGTGAATCGCACCGTGCGATCCTGACGAAGGAACGCGGCTTGGGGCGCCCCGGCGCCTCGCGCCCGGTGAGCGCTGCCCGTTCCGATCAGCGCGCGCGCCGCGCCCGGGAGCGCTTGCCGCGACGCTTCTCGCAGCCCTGCGGCCGCAGCACGGGCCTCAGCCTGACCCGCTTGCCGCTGTGGGCGTCGAGGCGTACGGCGGCACGGCTCTTGGATCGGCACAGGTTGCGGCTGTTGACGATCAGGCCCTTTTTGCCGCCCTGCATGCGCACCACGACTTTGCTCAGCGGGGCGTCGGGGATCGCGGGGAAGGTCGCGCGGATGCCGCCCCCAATCGAGTCGATGCGCGCGGAGGCCTCGACGTCGATCAAGCCCTTGAGGTCGAAGACGAGGTCGGGCAGATCGTTGTCGGAGCTGCGCAGGTAGGCGGGGCCGCTCAGCGGCTCGTCTAGGAGCGGGCTGAAGGCGCTGACGTGGCCGTAGATCGACCCTTTCGGGCAGCTGTCGGCGGCGAACTGGACGCGGGTGCAGATCGTGCGGATGTGGGCCTGGTCGAGGAAGGCCGAGCGGGGCAGGCGCACGATCGCGCGGGAGGGGTTGGCCTGGTCGGGGCGGGGACGGAGCACGGCTTGCAGGGCGGGGTTGGCGCCGCGGCGGGTCCCGCCGAGGAGGCGCAGGCCGAGGCGCGGGCGGAAGCCCAGGTGCGCGCAGTCCGCGGCCTGGAAGGGAACCGAGCGCAATGCGCCGGTGTCGTCTGCCGCGGAGAAGGGGTCCACCCCTCCACCGCTGATCCGCGCGCCGATCGACATCGGCGCGCAGGAGGTCGGGTTGAGGGTGAAGCGGGGCCGATCGACGTCCACCTGGATGTCGCGCACGCGCAGCGGGATGCCGGCGAGGATGTGGGGGATCGGCTCAGAGCGCTTGCCGTCGACCCTCACCGCGGCGCTGACCGGGTCCACGACGAGCGCCTGGCGGGTGACCACGGTGCCGACGTCGAAGGGGCCGGCCACGGCGGGGACGACCGCCGCCACCGAGAGCGGAGCGCCGGCGAAGGGGCCGGCGAGGTAGACCCTGCCGGGCACGTAGGTGAGCTGAGAGCCGGCTCCCGCGCCGGCCTTGACCGTGCCGATCTGAGAGCCCGCCGGACAGGAGGGGCTGGCCAGCTCTGCCTTGCCGCTCCTGGCGTCCGCGGTGGCGATCGCCGCGTCCGGACAGCGCGCCACGCCCGCCAGCCTCGCCACCAGGCCCGGCGGCAGGGTGGCGTCGCAGCGCACCAGGTCCGCGTCGCCGTCGCGGCGGGTGAGGCGCATCGCGAAGGGGCTGTGGGCGCCGGCCGTGTTGGAGATGGTGCCGGCTTCAAAGCCCGGCTCGAAGGGCGGCGGCCCTGCTGGCGGGCAGGGGCCGCCGTCGGGGCCCTCGCTGACCTGGAAGTCAGAGAGGCTCTCGTGGACTGGTTTCGCCGGGTGCGCCCAGGGCACGAACGTGCCCGTGACCCGGTACGTGCCGCAGGCGTTGGGCATCACCAGCGGGCTGCGCCCGCCCTCGCGGAAGCGCAGGCGGAACTCGGAGAACGGCACCTGGGGCAGCGGGTCGGTCCCCGCGCCGCCGAAGGTCGTGACGATCTGGCCGGTCGCGAGGTCGGGCTCGACGCGGCCGGGGAGCTTCACGACGATGCCGAGCTCGGGGCTCTTGATCACCTGGTAGATCGCCAGGAGCGATCCGAAGGGGTTGGCATATGGCTCGGCGACGAAGAGGGAGCCTTTGAGGATCTGGCCCTCCAGCAGCGGGGTCTCGACCTCGACGGTGCCGATCTTCGAGGCCGCCGGGCAGCCGGCGCCGAAGGGCGAGGAGGCGCTCTCGCGGGCGAGATCGGCCACCGAACAGGTAGCGAGGCCTTCGGCCTGGGAGGGGTTGATCGTCATCCCCTTGGGCAGGACGACTCGCGCTTCCTTGAGGTCAGAGGCTGCGCGGCCCTCGGGATCGGTAAGCCCCTCGTCCTCGACCCTGAGCGTGGCCTGCAGGCCCGACGGGGCGGCGGCGCGCGAGCTGGTCGGCTGGACGTCGAGCTCCGGCGAGAACTCGAGGCCCGAGCACTCCTGCATGCCGGGGCTTAAGACGGTGGTCGCGAAGCTGGCGGGAGGACCGGGCGCGGTCGGTTCGCCGCTCCACCACGACAGCGCCCGGAAGTCGGTCTCCAGCGGACCGGTGCAACTGCGCGGCATCGTCACGAAGGGCTCTTCGGCCACCTCGACCGGGCATTTCTCGTCGGGCGCGGCGGTCGGGTAGGCGCAGCGGCCGCGGTCGAGGTCGTGGTCGGGGTCGGCGGGGTTCCCCCAGATCGTCGTCACCGAGCCGATCACTTCGACGATCTGGGAGGTGTTAGAGAGGGAGGCCTCGACCCTGTAGGGGGGGGACTGGGTGAGGCCGACGGAGAGGTTGATCGGCACGCCGCCCACCCAGAAGCCGAGCTTGGCCGCCTCGCCGGGGGCGGGATGCAGGTTGTAGATGGCCACTTCTTCTTCGCCGACGAGGCCGTCTTCACCGACTTCGGCCAGCAGCGTGCCGAGCGCGGCGGCGTCGGGGCAGCCCCTGCCGTTCTCTTTGAGGAAGTCGAGCGTCTGGCAGCGCTCGGCGGCGGTGGGGTTGCCGGCGAAGCCCTCCGGCAGGGTGATGTCGAGGTCGCGCAGCGCGCCGTCGACGACGACGGCGCCGCCTTCCTCTTCGACGGTGTTGACTTTGAAGGAGGTGCGAACCGCGAACGGGTGGGCGCCCGAGCGCTGCTCGGGGGCGCCTCCCTCGCGTTCGAAGAAGACCTCGATACCCGAGAGACCGAAGGCGGCCGAGGCGTGGGCGGGCGTCGCCAGGGCGGCCACGAGGGCGATCAGGAGGATCGCGCGCTTCATTTGCTCGACCCCCCCGTCGCCGCCCGGCAGCGGCGGGCGCTCTTGGCAAGGCGCTTGGCCGCCTTGTGGTGGCGCGCCGCGGCCTGCTCGAGCGGCGCTTTGGCGCGTTTCTCCTCGGCGCGCCGGGCGCGGCGGCGCAGCGCCTTGGCGGCGCGGGCGTGGCGGCGGGCGCGCCTGGCATGGGCGCCGCATTCGGAGGCGGGGCGCACGTTGCCCAGCCCGGTGTGCCCGGCCGAGGCGGGGCGTTTGGGCTCGGGGGCGGGCGGCGGGCTCTGGCAGGCCTCTCCTTCGCATTCGGGGGTCGGGGCGGGCTCAGGGAAGCCGCCACCGACCCGGGCGACGTAGACGTCGCTCAGCCCGAAGTCGGAGCCCACCAAGGAGCTCTGGGTCCCGAAGAAGACGTTGTCGCCGCTGGGGTCGGCGTCCAGGAAGGTCGACTTGGCCGGGCTCTGGCCGGAGGAGATCAGGTCCACGCAGCCTTTGGACGTCTCGCCGTAGGTGGCGTCTGACGTGGAGCAGCTGCCCTTGCCGGGCTCCTCCCACTGGTAGACGTCCCAGGTTCCGTTGGTGTCGCGGGGGACGAGGGCCTCGAGGCTTTCGAAGAAGACGCGACCGCCGTCCTCGGAGATCACCCTGGGGGCGCGACCGAGGGCTTCCCAGCCCTGGATGCGGGCGGCGACCCTGAGGCCCGCCTCGCCGACCTGCAAGCCCACCGGGCGCGCCCCGCTCGGGTTGCAGGAGATGCAGAGGAGCTCGTCGGTCGTCGCGTCGTAGCGGTAGACCTCCCGTACGGGCTCCCCCGTCTCGGCGTCGAGGTTTTCATAGCCCGATGGGGCCGGGGCCATCGAGGTGAAGACGGCGTGGGCGCCGTCGGGGGTCACGCTCGCCGAGCGCTGCGCGGGCACGCCCTCGATCGCCGCCGGGTCCACCGCGGACAGGCCGCCGATGTCCTCCTCCGCCAGCTCCGTCACGAGCTCATAGGCCTGTCCCCCGCCATCGCCCGCCTCATAGCGGTAGAGGTTGTGTGGGCCATTCTGAGCCGGCCCGCCCGCGTCGAGGTCCTCGGTCGAGGCGAAGTAGACCACCGAGGCGTCCTCGCTCGCCCCCATCGGGCCCTCGACGCCTTCAGCGATCAGCGTCGCCGCCCCCGGCGCTTCGGCGATCGCGGCGTCGACGTCGACTTCGTACAGCTCGTCCGACCTGCCGGGATTGAAGTTGGCGCCGCCGAAGGAGAAGACCACCCGCGAGCCGTCCTCGGCCGCGCTCCAGTACCAGGCATCTTCGCCGGACACCTGGCCGGAGATCTCAACCGTCTCGACGCCGCCGATCCGCGCGTAGATACGGCCCGGCGCACCCGGACTATCGCCGAACCCCGGCGATCCCTCGAACGCGGTCCAGAAGATCCGCTCCCCGTCGGCCGAGATCGCGTTGCGCGCGCTCGACTGCTGTCCGCCGAAGGTGGCAGCGGGGGTGCCCGGCGCGCAGGCTTTCGCGTTCGGCGTCCCATCCGGCAGATAGCAGACGAAGCGCAGGCCCTCGGGCCCCTTCTCGTAGAGCAGAAGTTCGTCGTCGTCGGCGAGCGAGGGCGCATCGTCGGTGAGCGCGTCGTTCGCGACGAAGATGACCCGATCGCCGGCGGCGGAGGCTCCGTGGACCCGTACTTGGTCGTACTCCTGCGCGTCGACGTTCCTTGGTTTGCCGGTGGTGAGCGCTTCGAAGAGGGGAAGGCCGCCGCAGTTCTCGCGCTTGTACGCGTTGACGTAACCGGGGATGGCGTCACCGGTCAGCGGCGCGACCGAGAAGCTGCGCAACCAGCCCCTGCACAGGTCATCGGAGAAGAGCTGGTACTCGCTTTCGGCAAGGATTTTTTGGGCGTTGATCGCCGTCTTGGTCATCGGGCCCGCGATCGCCTCGCTGGACCAGCCACCTCCACCGCGCTCGGCCAGGTACTGAGAGGCAAACGGAGCCGAATCGGGGTCCTCGAACGCGGAGGTCGAGGAGTAGGTGAAGCGCTCTCCCGAAGATGCGCTTTGGTGAAGTTCGAAGAAGACCGGGGAGCCGCCGCCTCGTCCCTCCCACAGCGCCACGTCTCCGCCCTCTTTGTCGAGTGGGCTGACCATCTCGTAGGCGCGGCAGTCGGGCAGCTGCGCTCCCACGTCTTTGCGGAAGACGTCGTTGGAACAGGCGAGCTTGGGAGCGGGGGACTTGAAGGTCGTAAAGGTTCCTTCCTCGCCGACTTCCCGGTAAGTGACCGCTTCGCCGTCTTTTTCTTCTTCTCCGCCACCCTCGCCGTAGACCGGTCCGCCGCCGCCGCTTTCGGCGACGAAGCGGTAGTGGTACGTCGTGGCGGGTTCAAGGCCCGAGATCGCGACGGGAGTGCTCTTCAGCGCGTCCTGGATGACCAGATCAGTCAGGTCGCTCGGCGGGATCGGCGCTTTGCCTCCGCATTCCGCGGGAGGCGCTGGGCATGGGCCAACGCCGTATTCGACGTAGTAGGCCGTGTCCGCCCAGAAGCGCGGGTTGATCTCGGCCTGCAGCGTCGCGGTCTCGGTGCCGACCTGGCTGGCGTACTGATCGAGGATGTGCGGCGGGCGCTCGGGCGGATCTTCGCAGCCGCTAGGGGGAGTGCCGTAGGCGTCCACCCAGCTCTCGCCGGAGCCGAAGGCGGTGGCGTAGAGGTTGCCCGGATCCTCGCTGCCCGCGCAGTGGTTCGTGGCTATCCCGTTCAGCGCTGGTCCCCCAAAGGGCCCAGAGGGGATATAGGGGAAGAACCGCTCGGCCTCAGCTTCTGGGGCTGTCGGCACCAACAGGTTGCCGGCTGCGTCGTACTTGAGGATCCGCGCTTCCGAATTCGGCGCGATATTCGGCGGGTTGTCGATGACATACACCGCCCCTTCAACGTCGATGGCCACGCCGAGCGGCACCTGCGCTTTGAATTTCGAGGAGCCCGGCGCACCTGGCGCCAGCGGCGTCCCCGCCACGCTCAATTTGAACACATCTTCGGTGCCGGCCAAGGAGATGTAGATGTTGCCGGCGCCGTCGACGTCGAGGCCGTTGACGGTCTTGCCGTCGAGCGCTTCGAGGGGGCCGGGGACGTCGAAGCCGATCTCTTCGCGGTAGGTGCCGTCGAGGTTGAAAATCTGGATGCGGTCTTTGTCGCCGACGAGGATCGCGTTCGCGGTGGCCGAGTAGGCGATGTAGTCCTGAACTGAAGAGAGCGTGAAGTGGCCTGGGTCCGCCCCGCTCGTCCCTTTGCCGCATTCGTGCCCGGAGGCCTCGGCGCAGACGTCGCCCAGGGTGGTTTTGTTGACTTCGCCGCCGAACATGAGGATGAACTCGCCCGAGGGGCTGAATTTCTGCACGCGGGCACCACTGAAATTGAAATCCACAACGTATACGTCTCCGGCGCCGTCCACGGCTACCCCCGCCGGCAGGCTGAACTGTCCCTTGCCTTCGCCTTCGAGGCCTTTCTGACAAAGCTCCGGCGCGGGCGCTATCGCCGGCTCCGCGGGGCCGCAGCTCTGCAGTTCTTCGCCGCCGTCCGCGACGCCCCAGCCCCAGGCGCGGACGAAATGACCCCAGGCCGTAAAGACATCGACGCGAGCGTTGTTCAGATCTGCGACGTAGACGTGGCCAGTCTCGGGGTCGGCCGCCACCCCGCGAGGGTTGTCGACCCGCCCGGCGCCGCTGCCCGAACTGCCTTCCCCCGCGGTGAGCCGCGTCAGGAAGTCGGGGGGCGCTGCCTGGACCGCCGTAGGAACGGCTAATGCCGTGACGGCCATCGCGAGCACCGCGATACGACTACACCGGCTTCCCCTCAGGACCACTAAGCATCCCCTTTCGGCGGCCATCGCGTCCAACCGGTACGCCCTGGCCTCGTTCCCATGCTCGATCAGAACGTTATCGGTACGCCTGCGGCATTGTCAAGAGACGCATTGACAAAGCGCATCGCCTAGGGCCGGGACACGGAGGCCCGGCCCTAGGCGTTGACGTATTAGTCCAAAATGACCTATTAGTCCAGGACGGCCGTCATAAGCCGTCGCTGTACGCTTATGTCGCTGTGATGTCGACCTGGTTGCCCGTTTTCGAATCGAATCCTTGCACTGTGACCGCGCCATTCATTGCCGCGAGATGTTTTGTGCCGAGAAAAACACAGATGCCGGCAGCATAGTGGGTTGTAATGTTTTCAACTGTCGATGTAAGTGTCACTTCATGTTTTGACGTCGGGGTTGCCCGGACGTTGTCGTAGGTGACACCTGTAACTGTCTGTTGGGGAATTATGATCGTGCAGTTAGGATGTGTGATCACGATCCCAAGCTGGTTGTGGGCACCTTTGGTGCAGCCGTGGATGTGAACGGCGTTATGGGTTTCCGTTGGTTTTGTGTTTACTGTGAACAGGAAGCCGCAACCGTTGGTGTCTACCGTGACGTTGTGATTGGTCGGCGTGTCCGTTGTGTAGCATGTTTGGTAATTAGGAGTGACTGTGATTTCCTCGGCTGTGGCTCCAGTCATGGTGCCATGGTAGTTCGAGGTTACGCAGTCGATCCCGTTCGCGGCGCCGTCTACGCTGAACCGCAGATTGTGGTTTGGGGTCGTGGGACTCTCGGTGCCGATGATTGTCGTTACGCCGCTGGGGGCATTCGACACGAAGTGCCCGCCCCTGTGCGGATCGGTCGGGCTAGCGCCGGCGTTCATGACCCCGAACGCTCCGATCGTCAACATCGCAGCTAGGCCGAGGCCCAGCGCCTTCAACTTGGTGCTCATCTTGTTCCCTTCGTTGCTTGAAGGGCGCCGCTCCCTTTTGCGGACGCCCGCCCCCGGGTTCGGGGACGGGGCATTGCATAACCGTTCGCCCTCTTTTAATCAAAGATATTTAGTATTTATTTTCGGATGTGACGTTTATCGCTGTCACGGTCGACCAAAGCCGCCGCAAACGCCGCTCGCGCATTTCTCGCGTGTGCGGATCAGCGCGCGTGTCGATCCGCAGGGCGCGTCGTTCCGTGCGAGACGGGGAGATCGAGATCAACTGAGATGCGCATTCAGATCGCCGACCCGACGCAGGGCCTTAGGATTGCGCCGTGCCGTTCACTCTCAGGAATCTGAAGGAGGACCTGGAGGACCTCGGGCCCAGGTTCGACGGCGCGCGGGACCTGGAGTTCCGCTTGGCGACCGAGGCGCTCGGGCTCGAGCAGTCCGGCTTGGGCTACCAGCGCGTCCCGCCCGGCTATCGCTTTCCGTACGGCCACACGCATGAGAAGCAGGAGGAGGTGTACGTGGTCCTGCGCGGGAGCGGCCGGATGAAGCTCGACGACGAGACCGTCGAGCTCGAGGAATGGGACGCGGTGCGGGTCCCGCCCGGCACGTGGCGGGGCTACGAGGCCGGGGCCGGAGGGCCTCGAGATCCTCGTGATCGGCGCGCCCAATCTCGGCGAGGCTCCGCGGGAGGACGTCGAAGGCCGGCGCGACTGGTGGGGTGACTAGCGCAGGTCTAGGGCTGTAGGCGCCGGTGCGTCCAGCGGCCGTCCGCCCTGGTGTACAGGAGGCGACGGTGAAGGCGATCGGGGCTGCCGTGCCAGAACTCGATCAGATCGGGGTCGAGCCGGTAGCCGCTCCAAGCCTCGGGACGCCTCATGGGCTCGTCGCCTCGGGCCAGCGCATCGGCTTCGCGCCTCAGGCGCTCCGGGTCCTCCAACTCCTCGCCTTGGTGGGAGGCAACCGCGGCTGCCTGCCCCGAAGGCGGCCGCTCGGCGAACAGGCGGTCGGACTCGGCGGCGCTCATTCGCTCGACAGGCCCCTCGAAGACGACCTGCTGCAACGTCTCTCGCCAATAGAGCGTTCCCGCCGCCCGGGGGTTGGTCGCAAGCTCTCGCCCCTTACGGCTGTCGGCGCTGAACGCGAAAACGATCGACGGGCTCGCCTGCTTGAGCAGGACAATCCGGTTGGACGGCCTGCCGTTCGCGTCCGCCGTCGCCAAGGCCAGCGCTCGCGGCTCGCGCACGCCGCGCGCGTCGGCATCCTTTAGCCAGGACTCCAGCAGCGGCAGCGGCTCGCCAGGGGGCGCGTCGAGCTCGGGCAGCTCCAGGCTCGGGTCCCCCGAGAGCGTTTCGACCGGCCTTCCCACCCCGCGGAAGCCTAACTCCCGGCACACCGCGGCACGGCCGCTCATCGCCCTCGTCGTCGCGGCGGGGCTCTAGTCCTCGAGCAGCGAGCAGGGCAGCGGGATCGTGCCGGACTTCGGGCCCGTCGGAACCGTGTCGGCCCAGGTGTAGCGGGCACGCGTGAAGTGGCGTTTGCCGTCCTGCGGGCAGAGCCTCGGCTTGGACAGCACGATCCGCATCGGCGCCCGGGCAACCTTGCCCTCGGCGCAGCTCGGTTCGCAGAGCTCGACGCGGCCGGTGCCGGCGCCGGCGGCCGAGCTGGTCCCCCAGCTTTTCCACTGGAGCTTGGTCGCCGCCAGGCCGGCGTCGCCGCAGGCGAGCACGATCATCTTCGGCTTGAAGGCGGCATTGTCACACTGGCTGGCGACGTAGGCTCGATCCTGGGTCGCGGCCGGTGCGACAGACGCAACCGCGAGGAGCGCCGCCAGCGCGACGCTGGTCACGAGCCGTCTCGACGTGTACCCCTCCACGGCGCGAGTTTCGCAGAAGGCGGGGACGGAGCGCGACCCGCTTTTTGCCCCATTGCCGCCCGGCATTTTTCAGCTCGATGCCGCAGGTGGGATGTGGTGGTTGCCCTCGAACAGGTCGCTCGGGTCGTAAAGCGCCTTCACCCGGCGCAGGCGCGCCCAGGTCTCCGCGTCGAAGAAGCTGCTCGCGTCGGCCGGCTCCATGACGAAGTTCGGATAGTCGCCCGTGCGGTAGGGAAGGACGGCTCGCTCCACGGACTCGAGGTACGTCCTCGCCGTTGCCGCCGAGGCCTCGTCCTCGGCCACGCCGAGCGAAAGCATGGCGAGTGAGCCCGGCAGGGTCGCCCGCGCCCCGGCTCCCGGCGAACGGCGCGCGAGGGCGCCGCCCATCTGGCGCAACTCCACCATCGCCAGGGGCGACCCGGACCCTGGGCCGGCGGCAGCGACGAGCTCGTCGACACCGGCGCTCGGCAGATCGCTGAGCAGCGCGGTGGTGCTCACGAACGGCAGCGGATCGGGCGGGTCCATCGCCATCTCGCCGAGCGCCGCCGGCGGCACGACCCCGAAGGTGTCCATCGCCGGGCCCAGGTCCCGCACCGGCCGCAGCAGGGCGCGCCCTTCGCCCTCGCTGCCGAGAAACGCACCGAAGATGCAGGTGAACGAGCCGCCTCGGACCGGCTCCGGCACGTCCGGCTCGTCCGGGAATTGCAGCAGCTTCGCCCAGGTCATCAGCTCGTCCGGGAGCGTTGGGAGGACCCCGGTCCAAGCGTGCAGGACGTCCCCCGCTTGCTCGAAGGGGAAGAACATCACGCCGGCGTAGAGGCTCTCGACCGGGTAGACCGCAAACTCGATCGCGGTGACGATGCCGAAGTTCCCGTTGCCGCCGCGAAGCGCCCAGAACAGCTCCGGCTCGTTCTCCGCGTCGACGCGCGCCGCACGCCCGTCCGCCGTGACGAGCTCCATCGCGGTGACGCTGTTCGTCTGCAGGCCGTACTTACGGGCGAGCCAGCCCATGCCTCCGCCCAGCGAGTAGCCGGCGATGCCGACGTCCGGGGACGAGCCGTGCAGCGCGGCCAGCCCGAGCTCGGAGAGCTGCGGAACGACCCGCTCCCACTTGACGCCGGCCCCGGCCCGCACGCGCCTCGCGTCGGCGTCGATGGAGACGTCCTGGAGCTCGCGGACGTCGACGAGGAGCACATCCTCGAGCGAGCCGAGCGCGTCCGCGTTGTGGCCGGTGGCCTGCGGCGCAATCCGCAGCCCGTTCGCAGCGGCGTAGTCGACCGCGGCGATCACGTCCTTGACGTCGCGGGGGAGCGCCAAGGCGGCGGGTCGCAGATCGGTCGCAAGGTTGAAGACCTGGCGCGTGGCATCCCAGTCTGGGTCTGAGGGGGTCACGACGCGCCCGGCCATCTGTGCGGACAGGTCGGCGAAGGGGGCGGCGGTCAGCATTTCATCCATCCTTTCATTGAACATGATGTTTAGCGATTTGCGGTACGATAACATGAATGAACACCATGTCAACCCAAACTAGGAAGTACGAGCTGAAGGCCCGAGCGGAGAGCCAGCGCGAGACGCGCGACCGGATCGCGAAGGCGACGGCCGAGCTGCACGAGGAGAAGGGCGTCGCCCAGACCACGGTGGCCGAGATCGCCCGCCGCGCCGGAGTGACGCGCCTGACCGTCTACAACCACTTCGCCGACCTCAGCGAGCTGCTGCCCGCATGCGCCGCCCATTACGAGGAGCTGCACCCACTGCCCGACTTCGGCAGTGCCCTCGCGCTCGCCCACCCCAGCGAGCGCGTCCGCGGCGCACTCGCCCGGCTATACGGCTGGTACCGCGAAACCGAGCCGATGTACGGCAAGCTCCTCAGCGACCGCGCCTCCGTGCCGGAGCTCGATCGGTTCTTGGAGCAAAACCTCGATCGCATGCTGGCCGAGCTCGCCGACGACTTGGCCGCCGGCTTCCGCCGCCGCGGCCGGCGAGCGGAGCGGACGCACGCGCTGGTCCGCCTCGCGCTCGACTTCTGGACCTGGCGCCGGCTGTCCCGCGAGGGCCTCGACGACGAAGCCGCCGCTGAGCTGATGGCTGGCGCCATCTCGACCCACAACGCGTAGCACACGACCATCTCGCTCCACGCCGCGCCCGGCGTAGTGGGCTTCCGCCCAAGGCAATGCCCAGCGCAAGGTTATGAGCCCGCGTCAGAGGCCCCCTGGACTACCGAGGATCCCGAACAGCTCGGCGCTTCGCTCGCCGCCCGTCACGTCCTTCACGGCATCGGCGACGTGGCCGATCGCACCGTCTTCGAGGAGCCGGTTGGGGCGAAGCGGCGATTTGCCCTCGCCAGCGCCCCGCCCCGGCTTCGTCTCCCTCGACCTCACCTAGACTCGCACCGATCTCCAAGCGCCTACTCGACACGTGGCGGACCGCTATCCCTCTACTGGCGCTGCTGGTGCTCGTCCCAGCCTGGGGGACGCATCCATCCACCCCGGTGGTGGTCGTGATCGACCTCTTCCTCGCTGGGGCCGTGCTCGCTGCGGTGGTCCACGCCGAGGTGATCGCGTCGCGGGTTGGCGAGCCTTTCGGTGCGCTGGTCCTGGCGGTGGCCGTCACGGTGATCGAGGTGGGGCTAATCGTGACCCTGATGGTGGCCGGCGGGGACGAGACCGAGACGCTTGCACGCGACACCGTCTTCGCGGCGGTGATGATCACCTGCAACGGCATCGTCGGCCTCTCGATCCTGGCCGCCGCTCTGCGCGAGCGGCTCGCTGTCTTCAACGCCGAGGGGTCGGCAACCGCCTTCGCCACGGTCATCACCCTGGCCACGCTCAGCCTCGTCCTGCCGACCTTCACGACGAGCGCTTCGGGCCCCGAGTTCACCGCCTCGCAGCTGGCTTTCGCCGCCGTCGCCTCTCTGGCGCTCTACGCCCTTTTCCTGGTCGTGCAGACGGTGCGACACCGCAGCCACTTCCTGCCCGAGGACGAGGACGAGGCGGTCGACGAGCACGGCCCGTTGCCAACGCGAGCGGCGACGCTGCGCAGCTTCGGACTGCTGCTGGTTTCGCTGGTCGCGGTCGTCGGTCTCGCCAAGGTCAGCTCGAGCGCGATCGAGGACGGGGTTAAATCGCTCGGCGCGCCGCAGTCGGCGGTCGGCGTGGTGATCGCCCTGCTGGTGCTGATGCCAGAGACCCTCGCGGCGACCCGCAACGCGCGCCGCGGCCGTGTCCAGATCAGCTTCAACCTCGGCTACGGCTCGGCGATGGCCAGTATCGGACTGACGATCCCAGTGATCGCGGTGGCGTCGATCTGGCTCGAGGGGCCGCTGGTCCTCGGTCTCGGCTCGACCCAGATAGTGCTGCTGGTCCTCACCGCCTTGGTCAGCTCGCTGACCCTGCTCCCCGGGCGGGCGACCCTGCAGGAGGGAGGTGTCCACTTGATTCTGCTGGCCGCCTTCCTCTTCCTCGCCTTCAACCCGTAGCGAACGTCGCCCTCGGGGCGTGGCACAGCCGCTTTTCACGACGAATCGCGTTGGCACGTCCCGTGCTCCAGCAGGCGTTTGAGCCGTCGCAGATCCCTGCGGTTCGCGCGGCGCACCGCTGCCGCGAGCACCGGTGCCGTGAGGCGGCCGAAGCCACTCGGCTCGCCCCGATTCCGCAACCGCATCCTCGTTGTGCCTTCGCCGACCTGCTCCCAGGCGTAGGTCGTCTCCATCGGAAACGGCCCCTCGAAAGTTCGCATCTGAAGCACTCGCCAGAGAGCTCCTCCACCTCGTAGGTGTAGATGAGCCGTCTGCCGAGGAATCTCGCCACGAAGGCCACCCGCGAACCGACAGCCAACGGTCGCGGCGAGCGCCACTCGACCGACTCGATGTTCTCGTACCAGGCCGGCGCGTTGTCCGGGTCGCAGGCGAATGCCGCGACCTCGTCGGGTGGCCTTGTGATCTCAATCGCGGTCTCGACGTCGATCGCATCGAGCAACCTTAGGCACCGGCCGCTCAGCCCCTGATCCGGCAGCCCCGCACTACCGTCCCCACGAGCCGCGGCCCCCCGGTGAAGGCGACCGAGCCCTTCGCGAAGAAGCGACGGTCCGCGCAGCGGGCGAGCAGGTAGCTCTGCCGCTTGCCGCGGTGGCGGAACGTCCGCTGGATCTTCATCGCGAAGCGGGTCACCGAGCCGCTGCCGCCCGCGATCGCTGGGATACGGGCGATCGCCCGCGTTCCGAGGCGCCCCTTGCGGATCTTCTTGATCTTCACGCGGGTGACGATCGCGGTCGGCACCGGCACGTTGACGTAGGCGTGGATGTACACATGGTCGTCACACCGCGCTTGACGCCGCCGGTCGAAGTCGGCGATTACGAGCCGCGCGCCCGGAGGCTGCGATCCATTGGTGGTCGAGATGTTGCCGGAGATGCGGAGGGCGATCGGCGCCAACCGGTTCTTCGGCAGCTGCTTCGGCGCGACCCCGCCGTCGATATTGAGGACGAGCGTGGCGGCGTTGTCACCCTGCTGACACCGCCGCGAAGCGCTTCTGCGCCGCCCCTGTTCCTGGGCACAGGCAATCGAACTACGGGAGGCAGGAGATGCTCGCTCGATTCATCGCCGGCGGCGTTCTGGCCTGGGGCCTCTTGGCAGGGGGCGCGCTGGCCGACCCGGCCAAGGCAGAGCTGTTCCAGGGCAAGACCGCACAGGGCTTCAAGATCAAGCTGCTCGGCAAGGAGAAGGCCTTCAAGATCCACGTCTTCGACGCGGAACTGAAGTGCAGCGACGGTGACTGGCTGCTGCTCGAAGAGGGCGGTTTCCTTTGGACGCGCGTCGCGCGCAACGGCAGCTTCAAAGACGCCCAGTTCGGCCGGACCGACAGCGTCTACTTCCGCGGCCGGATGACCGAGCGGCGCATCCGCGGTCGGCTGCGCGTCACCGACAAACTGAAGGGCGGCGTCCGCTGTCGCTCGAAGTGGATTCGCTTCAACGCGACGCCGCGCTGACGGGCATCAGTTAGACCCGACGACGCCCGAACGGCAGTTGGCCGCCTTGCGGACCAGCAGGCGGTCGACGAAGACTGCCGAGTCGTACTGGCGGTCGCCCTGATCGAAGAGCGAGATGTAGAGCAGGTGGCTGCCGGGGCTGACGCGCGTCGAAGCGCGCAGCTTGCCGGTCGCCGCGTCGTAGGTCGTCCCCTTGGCGGCTGCGCGCGAGACTCTGGCCACACCGGTGCCATTGACGCTGACCAGCTTGCCGTCACGGGTCGTCGCGAAGTTGCGGGGCGCCGTGATCGTCGGGTCCTTCGTGCCCGAGGCGTTCCAGCGCGGCGAGCGGCCGACTTCGGCGATCAGCGCGTCGTTGAAGATCGAGTCGACCCACTCCGGATACTCATCGGAGAGGAACTTGAAGCGGAAAGAGAGGCAGTTGGCCCCCTTCGGCACCTTGACGCGGATTCGCCAGACGATCACGTCGCGGGCGCCGCGGGTCTTGACGCCACCGTTGCGGCAGCCGAGGCTTCCCGACTTGTTCGGATTGTCGGCGAGCAGCGCGCAGCCGGTGGAGAGCACAGCGAACGAGCCGCCCCTGCGGGGGAACCCGCGCAGCGGCTGGGTCCCGATCGCGACCGGTTGCCCGCCCGGCGGGACCGTCACGAACTTCGAGCGCACAAGCTTCGCAGGGGTGCCTTCGACGATCGAGCGAGCCAGGTGAGTGGCGCCCGCGTCGGAGCGGCTGACCGGAGAGATGGGTTTCTTCGCGTCGCCTCCATGAGATGCGACAGCGACGGCCGCGACCAGGACGGCCGCGAGGCCACCGCACGCCGCGATCGTCAGGCTCGACTGCATCTTCCTACCCGCTCTGCCGCCCATGCCCGACTCCTTCCGATTCTCGCTTGCGATGGTCCCCCCTACCCATGCCGCGCCGCCTGGCGGGGCTGGATGTCAGCGGGCTGACATCCCGGCTCGATCAGCAGGGCGGGCCGCCAAGGAGGACCCAACAGCCGTTATCGGGGCTGGCACGGCGCTCTTGGCCCTGAAGCTGCGCGAGCGCGCTGGTCACCGACGGTCGGCGCGCGCCGGTCAACTCAGCGAGCAGGCGATGCGGAAGCCGAATCGTCAGATGCACACCGTCGGCCCCGGTCCTGCCCCAGCGCTCGGCCAGTTGCCAGAGCAGGATCAGCAATCGATCCTCCAGGCCGACGATGCTCGCGATGGCCGCATCGGCGGCTAGCGCCCGCGAGCGCCTGACGCCTCGAGCCATGAGGTTCGCGACGAGCGGTGGCCAGCGGACGACGTTGCGAGCCGCCTGCGGTCCCAGCTGCGCCAGCTTGGCCGGCTCGACGACTTCCCAAGAGGAGGCGCAGAACGAGGAGGCATCTTCCTGCCAGGGGCGGAGTAGGTCACCTCGTCCGAGCAGCTCGACGCTGGAGCCCTTTCCCACCTCGACCCGGCGCACGACGAGACCGTCTCCCACCAGGTAGCCCAGGTGCCCCGGCTCCTGGTCTCCCCCGTTGGGCTGCCAGGCTCCTTCTTTCAGGACGGCTATCTGAACAGGAAGGCCCTGAGCGGCGATCCGCCGCTCCTCCGGCGTCAGCCCCTCACCAAGCGCGACATCGAGGTCGAGCAGCTGCGCGACGCGAACCCTCCTCACGACCTCTCTCCTCCCCGCTTCACTACTCCGAAAACAACGAGGAGCACCAAGAGGCTCGGCGCCTTGGGACTTGCCTTCCTCTCCCCGGCTGTGCCTCCGCGATCGTCCAGGCGGCCCCGCGGGTCAGGTGGCTGACAAGGCTGGGACGCGATGAGCAGCGGCGGAGCCCTCGCCCCCGTCGACCGACTCGGTCGCGGTCACCCCGGTCGCGGCGAGCAGGCGCGCCGCCTGCCCGCCGGCGCCGACGATCGAGAACCGGCGCGGATCGCGGCCCGCGCCGTCCGCCTCCTCGACCAGCAGCGCCAGAACGCCGCCGTCGAGGAACTCACACTCGCTCAGATCGACCACGACCGGGGTGCCGGACCGAGCAGCCAGCCAACGGCGGACCGCCGGGACCGAGGCCCGGTCGAAATCGCCGATCAGCCGGATTCTCCTGCCGGTGAGGACGACTGCTCGCTTGATCGGTGTCGCCTCCATGCATCAGGTGTAACACGGAACAGCGCCGTCGCCTCGAATCGGACTCGCCGCGGGTCATGCTCCTGACGGCGCGGCCTCGGCCACGGTCGGCGGACTGCTGAAGCGCGGAGGCGAGGGCGGCCGCCAACGGCGACGATGGTCGGATGCGCAAAGTGGGTTTCGACCGCAGGCCCCCACAAGCCCGGGTTGATGCCTACGAACAACAACCTCATCCCCGGCCCCACGAGATCGTCGACCCTCGTGGCAGCGGAAGGCCTCCGACTCCAAGCGAGTGAGCCTCACGCCCGCCATCTTGGCGGGCGGGCGACCTATTCTCGGATCTCCCCCAAGGTTGTGTCGACCCCCGAGCTATCCGTGCTCCATCCCACGCCCATGCAGGTGGTGCTCCGACACGAGACGCCGAAGAAAGCACTGAAGGTCGCACCTGGAGGGTTAGAGGTGCCCTGAATCGACCAACCGCTGCCGTTCCATTGCTCAGCCAGCGTTTGGTTCGATTCGCCGCCCCCGCCGACCCAGCTTCCAGCCGCCGTACAGGACGTTTCGGTCGCGCAGGAGACCTCTTGAAGGACGCTTGCGATGCTTCCGGAGGGGTTGGGCGTGCTCTGCAGCGTCCAGGTCGAGCCGTTGAAGCGGTAGGCCAGAGTGAACTGTTCGCTGGCGCTGTTCTTCCAGCCCCCCACCGCCGTGCAGCGGGTCGGCGACGGCGTGCAGGAGACGTCGAGGAGGGTGGTCTCCACGGCTCCTTCGGGGTCGGTCAGGGTCTGTAGGGACCAGCTGGTGCCGTTCCAGAGCATGGCGAGGCTTTTGACGACCCCCCCGCTGGTGGTGTAGCGGCCGACGGCGACGCAGACGTTGGACCAGATGCAGTCGATGCCGTCGAGTTGGCTCGATTTCGCCCCTTCGGGGATCGGAACAGTCTGCAGGGTCCAGGTGGGGCTCGTCCATGCCTCCACGATCGCGGTCTTGACACCGCCGATCACCGCTGAGCCCGCGGCCCTGCATTGCGCGGTCGAGTTGCAGCCAATCGCCACCAGCTCGCTGGAGGTCGCGCCGGAGGGGACCGGGGTCGACTGGACGTTCCATTTGCCTTCGTTCCAGATCTCCGTCACGAGCGTGGGGCCGCCTTCCGCGGGCTGGTAGTTGCCCGCCGCCAGGCAGCGGGTTTCCGAGGGACAGTCGACGCCGAACAGGCGAGTCGGGAGGGTGCCGGACTTTTTCGCGGGGCTCTGTTCGGACCAGGAGGTGCCGTTCCAGCGCTGCGCCACGGGAATGTCCGCCCCCGAGACGGTGCTCTTGCCGACCGACGTGCAGGCGCTGGTGCTCGGTTCGCAGCTGACGTCGTAGAGGTTGCTGTCGCTCGCCCCCGAGGGGTTCGGGGTCGAGAGGATTCCCCACGATGGCGTGGTGAAGGTCTGGTCTGGACCTTCGGTGGTTCCTTTGGCGTTGGTCGCTACCAACCGGAAGTGGTAGGTGGTTCCCGGCGCCAGACCTTCGACCCCCTCGCTGACTTCGACCGGGCTGGTGCCCGAACCGATCGACTTGGGCGATGCCGGGGCTTTGGTCCCGTAGCCGATCGTCGTGCCGTATTCGAACTGGTAGGTCGTTTCAGACCCGTTCGGGTTGACCGTACCATTCAGGGTGGCTTTCGTGGGCGCCAGGCTGGAGGCCGATTTGGTGGCGATGGTGGGAGGCTGGCCAAGATCGGAGGTCTCCGCCAAAGTCGTGTCGACCCCTGAGCCGTCCTGGCTCCACCCCACCCCCATGCAGGTGGTGCTGCGGCAGGAGACGCCGTAGAGGAAGCTGAAGCTCGCGCCCGATGGAATAGAGGTGCTTTGGACCGACCAGCTGGTCCCGTTCCACTCCTCGGCAAAGGTTCGAAACCCGCCGCCGACCCAGTTACCAACCGCCGTGCAGGACGTTTCGCTCGCGCAGGAGACGTCGTGGAAGGTGCTTGCGAAGCTCCCGGCGGGGTTAGGCGTGCTCTGCAGCGTCCAGGTCGACCCGTTGAAGCGGTAGGCCAGCGTGAATTGCGCGAACAGGTGTTTTGTCCAGCCACCCACCGCCGTGCAGCGGTTGTTCGGCGTGTTCGTGCAGGAGACGTCGTACAGGGTCGTCTGGGTGGATTCCGCGGGATCGGTCAGGGTCTGCAGCGTCCAGTTGGTGCCGTTCCAGAACATGGCGAGGCTTTTGACGACGTCACCGCTGGTGGTGTAGCTGCCGACGGCGACGCAGAAGCTGGACCAGATGCAGTCGACGCCGTTGAGCTGGCTCGATTTCGCCCCTGCGGGAATCGGGATCGTCTCTAAAGACCAAGTCGGGCTGTTCCACCTCTCCGCGATCGCCGTTTTGACGCCACCGATCACCGCGGACCCCACGGCGACGCAGCTCGCGGTCGAGCTGCAGCCAACCGCCACCAGCTCGCTGGAGGTCGCGCCGGAGGGCACGGGCGTCGACTGAACCGACCATTTGCTTTCGTTCCAAAGCTCCGCCAAGGTCGCCGGGCCTTCTGAGGATTGGTGGTTGCCGACGGCTATGCAGCGGGTTTCCGAGGGGCAGTCGACGCCGAAGAGGCGGGTGTGAGTGGCGCCGGACTTTTTCGCCGGGGCCTGTTCGGACCACGACGTCCCGTTCCAGCGCTGGGCAATCGGGCTGTCCACACTCGAGCTGGTGCTTTTTCCGACCGAGGTGCAGACGTTCGTGCTCGGTTCGCAGCTGACGTCGTAGAGGTTGCTGTCGCTCGCGCCTTCGGGGTTCGGGGTCGAGAGGATTTCCCACGAGGGCGTCGTGTAGGTCTGGTCTGGGCCTTTCGTGGTCCCCTTGGAGTTGGTAGCCACCAAGCGGAAGTGATAGGTGGTTTCTGGCTGAAGGCCTTCAATCCCCTCGCTGACTTCGACCGAGCCGTGGTTCGAGCCGATCGATTTCGGCGATACCGGGGCTTTCGCGCCGTATTCGATCGTCGTGCCGTATTCGAACTGGTAGGTCGTTTCAGAGCCGTTCGGGTTGATCGTCCCGCT
>DASQDJ010000202.1:0-2800 GCA_035634215.1 Solirubrobacterales bacterium
CCGAGCTCGGCGCTGTTGCGCGCCTCGTCGTAGACGTCGGCGGTGCGGAGGATCGTCTTCGCCGGGATGCAGGCGTAGTTGAGGCAGCGGCCACCGGGCTTGTCGCGCTCGACGACGGCGGTCTTGCGGCCCAGTTGCGCCGAGCGGATCGCGGCGACGTAGCCGCCCGGGCCGCCGCCGATGACGATCGTGTCGAACGATTCCGCCAAGAGTCCGAGCCTATAGAACCGCCGACGCCCGGCGAGGGCGCGACCGCCCGGCTATCGCTTGAAGACCCTCGGGTCGCAGGCCCGGAGCGGAGCGCGGCTGGCGAGCCAGCAGCGCAGCCGGAAGCGACGGATCGTGTAGCGGTAGTTGTAGACGGAGCCTTCGCGCGGCAGGGCGGTGTAGGCGGTGAGCGCGCCGCGGTAGAGGAAGGGGCCGGTGAGCCACTGGACCCTGCATTTGACCCTTTCGCGGGCGACCCGCTCGCAGACGCCGTCCAACGACCGCGCCTTCCGGAAGCGCCCTCCGAAGTCGGCTTCCAGGCCGAGCACGGCGACCAGTTCGCCTTCCGAGCGCGTCAGGGGCGGCAGTTCCACCTCGGGCACGACCACCGCGGGCGCCGGGCCTCCCGATTCGATCGCCGCACGCCAGGCCTCGACCCAGGCGGACACTCGATCCACCCTCGCGACCACCTGAGGCGCCGCCGGCCTGCAGTCGGCCGCGCTTTTCAGGCTGGCGATGCCGATCTGGACCGCGGTCCCATCGGGCCGCCGCGCGACCGCCGGCCCACCGCTGTCGCCGTTGCAGAGGCCGGTGCTCCCCCGCACGCATAACTGGCTGTCGGGGTTGTACGCCGGCAGTACGAGGCTCAGCCTGCGCCGGCAGAAGGAGGCGCTCTGGACCGCGGACTGACCCTGGCGGAAGACCGCGGGGAGCCGCGGCGGGCGTACGCGGGTCAGGCCCCACCCCGCGACCGTGATCGGCGTTCCAGCGGCAAGCAGCCCCTGATCGGCGGAGGTCGCGAGGGCCAACGGCGGCACGTCCACGGGACTGGCCAGGACGAGGAGGGCGGCGTCGTTGAAGACCCGTGCGGGATCGAATTCAGGGAAGACGAGAATCCGCGCGACGGTCGAGACCCGGTCGGGAGTCGCTTCCCTGAGGTCGCCCCTGCCGGTGAGCACTCGGAAGTTGGACGCGGTGGCGACCCTGCCGGTTCCGCTCAGCACACAGTGCGCCGCGGTGAGGACCAGGCGGGGCGCGACCACGCTGCCGCCGCAGCTGAACCTGTCCACCGCGCCCCGGTACTGGACGTAGGCGAGCCATGGGAACGATGCGATCGAGCCGACTTCCCCGTCGACGATCGACGCGCCGGCGCGGTCTCGGTCGGTCCCCGCCGACGCCGACGTCGTTGAGGCGAAGCAGAGGAGGAGCGCCAGGATGGCGACGCGGAACGCGACGCGAGTCGTTCTCGGCCTGGAATCGAGTAATCGAGTGGGCTTGCCCATGGGGCGCCGATCGTACTGCGCGACGAACTACTTTCGCGTCGGCATTTGGATTCGCGCCATCGCCTTGACCATGAAGAAGAAGAGCGTCCCGGCGCCGGCGAGCAGGGCGAGAGTCGCGAGGATCTGTCCAACGCCGGCGCTGAACAGAGCGAGGCCGAAGAAGGCGCTGAAGAGGACGAGGACGAGTAGCAGCTGGAAGCCGAGCACCGCCCAGTAGCGGGCGTGCCACATGCCCCAGGCCATCATTCCCATCAGCAGCGTCGGCGCGACGACCTGGGCGAGCGGCGGCTTCTCGCCGTCGACCTCGGTGCCGGCGAGGTAGCCGACGACGATCGACAGCGCGATCAGCGCCGAGATGACCGCGCCGACGGTCACCACGGTGGGCCGCTCGTCCTCGCCGAGTGGCTCGAGTGCTTCCCGCGCTTCGCGGTTGCGCTGCTCGGCGCGGGCGTAGCCGCGCTCCATGCGCTCGCGCGGCGTGACCGGCTCGGCCGCGCCACCACCCGGCCGCCGCTTGCGCTTGCGGCGCGCCTCAGCCACCGGGAGCCGCCTCGCCGACGGGCGCCAGGGCGCGGCGCAGCGCTTCCGTGGCCGCGAGCGGGTCGTCGGCGTCGCGGATCGCTCGCACGACGCAGAGCCGCCGCGCCCCCGCCGCGACCACGTCGCCGGCGTTGCCCGGGCCGATGCCGCCGATCGCGAAGAAGGGGTGGGGGGCGTGCGCGGCAGCGTGCTCGACATAAGCGAGCCCGACTCCGGCCCGGCCCTCTTTCGTCGGCGTCTCCCAGATTGGCCCGACGCTGACGTAGTCGACCGACGCGGAAGCCGACGCCGCGAGCTGCTCGGGCGAGTGCGTCGAGAGGCCGACGATCATGTCCGGGCCGAGGATCTCCCGCGCCTCCTCTGGCGGCATGTCGTCCTGGCCGACGTGGACGCCGTCGGCGCCGACGGCGCGCGCCAGGTAGGGGTCGTCGTTGACGACGAAGAGGGTGCTGTGCGTGTCGCAGAGGCGGCGGAAGGTCCGCGCCGAGCGTTCGACCAGGTCGCGGTCGGCCTCCTTGTCGCGCAGCTGGACGATGTCGACGCCTCCCGCCAGAACTGCCCGCAGCAGCGGCTC
Source organism: Solirubrobacterales bacterium (assembly GCA_035634215.1). Classification (GTDB taxonomy): domain Bacteria; phylum Actinomycetota; class Thermoleophilia; order Solirubrobacterales; family 70-9; genus VRUE01. The sequence goes on from DASQDJ010000202.1 coordinate 2,605, forward strand.
GGGGTCCTCGCCGCGCGGCATCGCCTCGCAGGCGAAATAGAGGCGGGCGGTTCGCAGCCGCTCGCGGCGCAGCGGACCGGCGCCCTCCGGTGGTGCCAGGCTCATGCGGCGATTATCGCCTGCGCGGCGCGGCGACCGTGCACTTGACCCCACCCCGGTGTGGTCAAGTGAACGGTCGGCGTCGAGGCCGGAGTAC
>DASQDJ010000203.1:0-3430 GCA_035634215.1 Solirubrobacterales bacterium
CGCGGCGCGAGCTCGGCGCTCTTCATATAGGCACAAGCCCTGGGCTTGCCGATCTCTCCCCCTGGGTAGCTCCGGCAGATGACCCCGAGCGGCAAGGTGGCTGTGTTCAGCCCGAACCCGATGCTCTCGGTCACGGTCGAGGCGTTGACCGCCGAGGGCGGCGACGACATCCACTTCCACCCGGGCGGCCAGGGCGTCTGGGTGGCGCGGATGGCGGCCGAGCTGGGCGCCGAGGTCAGCCTCTGCGGCTTCATCGGCGGCGAGACCGGCGCGGTGCTGCGGCCGCTACTCGAGCAGATCCCGATCGGCCTGGCGCTGGTCGAGACCACCGAGGGAAGCGGCTCCTACATCCAGGACCGGCGCAGCGGCGAGCGCGTTCCGCTCGCCCAGAGCGCCGCGATGCCAGCCTCGCGCCACGAGGTCGACGACCTCTTCTCGACGACCATCGCGGCGGCGCTCGACGCCGACGTGCTCGGCGTCTGCGGCCCCTACCCGGAAGAGGGAGTGCCGCTCGAGATCTTCGGCAAACTCGTCGCCGACGCCGGCACCAACGGCACGCCGAGCGTCGTCGACCTCTCCCCGCCGCGGCTGAACAGCGCCCTGGAGGGCAAGCCGGCGCTGGTCAAGATCAACGACTGGCAGCTCGCCTCCTACGTCTCCGACTCGGTCGAGGGCGACGATCGGCTGCGCGCCGCCGCCGAGCGCCTGCTCGAGGCGGGAGCCGAGACGGCGATCGTCACCCGTGCCGAGGAGCCGGCGCTCGTGCTGCGCGGCGAGGAGGCGTGGCTGTTGACGCCACCGCGCTTCGAGCGCGGCGCCCGAGAGGGCTGCGGCGACGCGATGATGGGAGCGCTCTGCGCGTCGATCGCGCAAGGACGGGAGTGGGAGGAGATCCTGCGGATCGGCGCCGCGGCCGGCGCCGCCAACTTCCTGCGCCACGGCCTCGGCAGCGCCGACAGCGGCACGGTCGAGAAGCTGCTCGGGAAAGTGGAGCTGCGGCGGCTCTAGCGCGGCGGCTGGAAGTCAGAGCGCCGGCGCGAAGGGGACGTTCAGCTCCTCGCCGGAGACGATCGCCCGCGGTGCCGTCTCTGCCATCCACTCCACGTGGGGCCGCATCGACTCGATCTCCTCGAGCACCTCGAAGGCGGCGCGCATGTGGACGGGCCGGCCGGCGTGCGACGAGTGCGCGTCGCTGCTCAGCACGTGGATCAGGCCCGCCTCGGCGAGAGCGCGCATCCCCTTGCCCGTCCCCCCTTCGCGCAGGAAGAAGTCGGCGGTCGCCTGGATCAGGGCGCCGTCGCCGATCAGCCCAGCGATCCGCTCGAACATGTCGGCCGAGAGGTGCCGCTCGGGATGAGCGACCAGCGCCCGGTAGCCGCGGTCACCGAGGTGGGCGACGCAACGGACGAGGCTGTCGTCGAGGGGGCCGGGGGCCGGCTCCAGCAGCACCCACTGGCCGCCGCCCAGCGCCACATGGGCCAGCTCCTCGTCGCCCAGGCCGCTCACCGCGGTCGCCGCCACCTCGCCCCCGGTGAGGATCTCGACCGGGATCCCCTCGTCGCGCAGCCGCTCGTTGAGCGCCGCGACCCGTTCCGCCACCTCGTGGATGCGCACGTCGTGGTCGTGGCGGATGTGCGGCGTCGCGCAGATCGCCTCGATCCCGTCCTCGGCCGCCTGCCGCGCCATGCCGACGCTGTCGTCGAGGTCGCGCGACCCGTCGTCGAGGCGCGGAAGGATGTGGCAGTGCAGGTCGATCACCGGCCGCCGCAGCCTCTCACAGGCGCAAAACCTCGTTCAGCGCCGGCGGCCACAGGCACGGGGCTACGATGACAGGCATCATCCACGACCTGCTTTGCCTGGGCTGGCGAGGCGGACTGGCTTCAACTCAATGAACAAGAAGACGACCCGCAGAGGCAATTACGAGTCGGGCTCCGACTACGTGCTCGAGTACGGCGAGCTCCGCTTCGCCTTCAACGAGGAGGACTTCGCGCAGCGGGTCGAGCAGGCGGCGGTCAAACTCGGCTTCGTCCAGCAGGGCCTCAGCCGCGAGGAGCTCGACGACCTCCTCGACCTGGCCGTCAACGGCGAGATCGGCGAGCCCACCTCGCACCTCGGCGAGCACATCAACGAAAACTGGGAGGAGCTGGTTGGGCCCGCGAACCGCAGCCTCGTCCACTGGCTCCGGCGCCTCGTCTTCCGTGGCGCCTGGCTCGACCAGCGCGTCAAGGAGGGCGAGCTCGACGTCGTCTTCGACGAGCGCACCCAGACCTTCGGCTACGTCCAGCCGGAGCGCAGCAACGAGCTAATCGAGCTCTCCCGCGAGCCGTCCTGGCGCCGCATCGCCTACCGGCGCTGAGTCGGGGCCCGGCGAATCCCGGACCCCGACCATTGCGGATTGAGCCCGCTGCCGCTCATGTCACTGTGATGCCGACCGCTTCCCCGGATGCGTTCGCGCCTCTCAGAGTGAGGCTGCCGGACATGGCGCCAGTGTGTTTTGTGCCGAGGAACACGCAGATTCCGCTCTCGTAATGCGCTGTGATCGACCCGATTGATGTGGCGACGGTGATCGCGTGTTTGCCGAATTCGGTGGTTGTCCCGTAGGAGACCCCTCCGCCGAACGACTGGGCCGGCACCGAGATCGTGCAATTGGGGTGATGAAACGCCATCCCCGATACGCCGGACGGGCAATCCATCGCCGCTGTCGCCTGCGACAGGGCGGGGGCGCTGAATATTGTGAAGTCGCACCCTTTGGTTGTGATAGTGACGTTATGCGGCCCGCTGCCTTCTGTGCGGCATTCTGTGTAATGCGGGACTAGTGTCTTGACGTTGGTTGTAGGCGCGGGCATCACCGCCGTGTACGTGATTTTTGTGCATTCGATCGGCGTTCCGCCGTTGAACGAGAATTTGACGCTGCTGCCAGCGCTCGGCGCGCCAGTGATCGTCGTCGAGCTCGCTTCGGAGGTGAAGTGCCCGCGCACTTCCGCTAAAGCGCTCGGCGCGGCAAACGCCAGCGCGGTCACCGCCACGAGGACGGTCGTAAGTGGCTTGGACCGAGAGATCATCGTTTCCCCTTCCCGTCGCCGCGCCCCGCTGGCGCGGATGCGCCCTTCGGTATACCGCCAGAGCAGCCGTATGCTCAAGGAGTTTTTCGTTAAGCCCGCCGCGCGCGCCGTCGTAGGCCTCGGCGGAGCGGCTGAGCGCAGGGCCGCCCCCGCCGGAGGGTGCGCCGGGGATCCCTGGACCCGCCTACCCCCGCCCTTTGCCGCCTTTGCGACCCTTGCCGCCCCGACCTTTGCACCCGCTCGGCCTCACCACCGGCCGCAGCTTGAGCCGCTTGCCGCTCTGGGCCCCCAGCACGGCCCTGGCGCGGTTGCGTCTCGCGCAGAGGTTGGTCGAGTTGACGACGAGGCCCTTCTTGCCACCCCGCATC
>DASQDJ010000204.1:0-10993 GCA_035634215.1 Solirubrobacterales bacterium
ACGTCGAGGTACGGGGTCGCGGGCTTGACCATCAGCACGTCGGCGCCCTCCTCGAGGTCGAGCTTCGCCTCGCGCACACCCTCTTCCACGTTTGCCGGGTCGAGCTGGTAGCCGCGCCGGTCGCCCTCCGCCGGAGTCGACTCGGCCGCGTCACGGAAGGGGCCGTAGAAGGCCGACGCGTACTTGGCGCTGTAGGCGATCACCGGCACGCCGGAGTGGCCCTCCTCGTCGAGCTGGTGGCGGATCGCGCCGATCCGCCCGTCCATCATGTCGCTCGGCGCGACCGCGTCGGCGCCGGCCTCGGCGTGCGAGATCGCGGTTTTGGCGAGCAGCTCGACCGTGATGTCGTTGTCGACCTCGCCTTCGCGCAGCAGGCCACAGTGGCCGTGCGAGGTGTACTCGCAGAGGCAGACGTCGGTGATGACGACCAGGTCCGGGTGGGCCTCCTTCAGCGCCCGCACCGCCATCTGGACGACGCCCTCGTCGTCGTAGGCGCCGGAGCCGGTTTCGTCCTTTTCAGCTGGGACGCCGAAGAGGAGCACCGCTCCGATCCCCGCCGTCGCGACCTCGGTCGCCTCGGCCACCAGCTCGGAGATCGAGAAGCGCTCGACGCCCGGCATCGAGGGGACCTCCTCGCGCACCCCCTCGCCGGCGACGACGAAGGCGGGCTGGATCAGGTGGGCCGGGGAGAGCTCGGTCTCGCGGACGAGGCCGCGCAGGGTCTCGGTGCGGCGCAGCCGCCGCATTCGCGTCGCGGGAAAGGACATTGGAACGATTGTATGGGGAGGGATTGGGTGTCCCTCGCCCGGACAAGCGTCGGCCTAATGAGGCCGACGCTTTGAGTATCCGCCCGTTCGAGGGACACCCAATCCCTCTCGCCCCAGCGTCAGTACCGTTCCCCCGATGCAGGCACGGGGACTCGTCAAGCGCTACGGCGACCGGGAAGCCCTGCGCGGCGTCGACCTCTCGGTGGAAGCTGGGGAGCGAGTGGCGGTCATCGGGCCCAATGGGGCGGGGAAGACGACGCTGCTCTCGATCCTCGCCGGGATCGTCCGCCCCGACGGGGGCGAGGTGCGCTCCGCCAACGGCAAGGTCGGCTGGGTGCCGCAGCAGGCGGCGCTCTACCGGCGGCTCACCGTCGAGGAGAACCTGCTGCTCTTCGCGCGGCTGGAGGGCCACGGCGACCCTCGTGCCTCGGTCGAGGAGATGCTCGAGCTGACCGGGCTGGCGGCGCGGCGCGGCGAGATCGTCGCCCGCCTCTCCGGCGGCAACCAGCAGCGGATCAACATCGCGATCGGCCTGCTGGCGCGGCCGACCGTCCTGCTCCTCGACGAGCCGAGCGTCGGGCTCGACCCCCGCCAGCGAGCCCGCCTCTGGGGTTTCGTCTCCTCGCTCGCCGAGCGCGGCACCACGGTCATCTTCTCCACCCACGACATCCAGGAGGCCGAGCGCTACGGGCAGCGCCTGCTCGTCCTCGCCGACGGCGACGGGCTGTTCGACGGCACCGCCGAGGAGCTGCGCGCCGCCGTGCGCAGCGAGGCGCCCGAGGCGGCGAGCAGCGACTTCGAGACCGCCTTCGTCGCCTTCCTCCAGCACCGGGGCCACTAGGCGATGCGCTGGCTCCTGCTCAAGGACCTGCAGATTCTGCGGCGCTCGCCGCTGCAGGCGGCGCTGCTGGTCGTCTACCCGATCCTGATCGCTCTGCTGGTCGGCTTCGCGATCTCACGCGACCCGGACAAGCCCCGTGTCGCCTTCCTCAACGAGGTGCCGGAGGGCTCGCGGATCGCCGTCGGCCAGGCTGAGCTGCCGGCGATAGGCGTCGAAGACCGCATCTGCGCGGCGGTCGAGTGCCTCCACGTGTCCGACCGCGCCGAGGCGGTCGAGGTGGTGCGGGGTGGCGAGGTGCTGGCGGCGCTCATCCTCCCCGCCGACCTGGTCGACCGGCTCAACTCGCTCGCCACCCTCAATCCCGAGCAGCCGGAAGTCGAGGTGATCGTCAACGAGGAGGACCCGGTCAAGGCGCGGCTGGTCGACGACCGGATCGACTCGCTGCTGGCCCAGGCGAACCTCGTCGCGGCGCGCCGGATCGCCGCCGAAGGCGGCCGCTACCTGGGGCTGCTGGTCGACGGCGGCAGCTTCGAGGTGCTGGGGCAGTCGATCGAGATCCTCGGCCTGCGCAGGACCGCGTCCATCCTCGAGGCGGTGCGACCGGCCCTGCCGAAAGGGGCGCTGCGCGACGAGCTGGACCGAGTGCTCCGCTTCGCTGGCCTGGCCCGCGACAACCTCGACGTGGCCGAGCCGCTGATCGACCGCCTGGCGCAGCCGATCGCCGTCGACAAGCAGACGATCAGCGAGCCGACCCCGCCGCTCGACGTCTTCGCGATCGCCGTCGCCGCGACCCTGACGCTCGCCTTCGTCACCGTGCTGCTCGTCGCCGGCTCGCTCGCCCTTGAGCGTGAGGAGAACGCCTTCCCCCGCCTGACCCGCGGCCTCGTCTCCGGCTCGGGGCTGCTGGCCGAGAAGATCCTCCTCGGCGCGGCCGTCGGGCTCGTGGTCACGCTCGTGATGCTGGTCGGGGTCCAGCCGTTCGTCTCGCTCGACTGGAGCCGAGTCGGCCTCTGGCTGATCGCGATCGTCGCCTCCGGGGCGGCGCTCGGGGCGGCTGGGGCGGCGCTCGGGGCGGCGGCGCGGGACGTGCGCGCCGTCTCGCTGCTCGCCTTCATGGTCACCCTGCCGGTCGCGCTGCTCTCGCTCGTCCCTTCAGGCGCGGTCGGCGGGGCCGTCTACGACCTGATCCGCGCCGTCACCGCGCTCTTCCCGTTCCGTCCCGGGCTCGACGCGATCGGCGCCGCGCTCGACCCGGCCGGCGACTCGCTCGCCGAGCCGCTCGCGCACCTCGCCGTCCTGCTCGTCGCCTATACGCTGCTCGCCCGCCTGGCGCTACGGCGCTTTGCCGCGGCCTAGGGCGCCGGACTCGCGCGCCCACTCCTGAACCTGTCGCTGACCCATCTCCGGGAAACGACGCCCCTCGGCCTCGATCTCGCTGAGAGCGACCTGGCGGCCGTCGATCAACAGGGCGCCGTGCTTGCTCAGGTAGACGCTCAGTTCGGCCGGCGCGGCGCCCCTCTCCAGCGTGCACGAGGGGCGATCGAAGCGAGCGAGGTCGTAGTTCGGCTCGGTCGCCGAGACGAGGTCGAGCTGCTCGGCGGTCAGGTAGGCGACGAAGGCACGGACCTCGGTGCCCGGGCTGCGGGCCAGGGTCGCGGGGATCGCTCCGTAGGGAGAGACGTGAGCGGAGTAGACGACGTCGAAGTCGCGCAAGGTCGTGCGCAGGACCGGAACCGGGTCGGGCGCGGCGGCGAGCTTGCGGGACAGCACTTCGGGCGCCGCGTTGGAGCCGTAGGCGAGGAGGGCCCGGCGCTCGCCGACGTCGACCTCGGCCCGCTCGGGCTCAACCGCCTCGCCGTCGACGAGGGCGTAGGACCGCGACGGGATCCCGAAGGGATAGTCGAGGGCGCGCACGCGGATAGGGTCCCACGACCATGAAGGTGCTCTTCATCGGGGACGTCGTGGGGGGGCCGGGGCGGCGCGGGCTGGCGGCCGCGATGCCCGGCCTGCGCGAACGCCACCGCCCCGACCTGGTCGTCGTCAACGGCGAGAACTCGGCCGGCGGGATGGGGATCACCGAGAAGACCGCGCGGGCGATCTTCGAGTGCGGGGCCGACGTCGTCACCACCGGCAACCACGTCTACCGGCACCGCGAGGCCTACGACTTCCTCGATCGCGAGCAGCGCGTGATCCGCCCGGCCAACTATCCCCACGCGAACCCGGGGCGGGGCCACGTCGTCGTCGAGGCGGCCGCGAAGAGGGTCGCCGTGGTCAACCTCAGCGGCATGGTCGGCCTGGAGGTGGCGCGGTCGCCGTTTCACGAGATCGACGCGATCCTCGAGCGGCTGGAGGTCGACTGCACGATCGTCGACTTCCACGCCGAAGTCAGCAGCGAGAAGGTCGCGATGGGCTGGCACCTCGACGGTCGCGTCGCCGCCGTGCTCGGCACCCACACGCACGTGCCGACCGCGGACGCCCGCGTCCTTCCCGGCGGCACGGCGCACATCTCCGACGTCGGCATGACCGGCTCGCGGACGAGCGTGCTCGGGGTCAGGCCAGAGCAGATCCTCGAGAAGTTCAGGACCCAGATGCCGGTTCGCTTCGAGACCGCCGAGGAGGACGTCTGGGTGATGGGCGTCGCGCTCGAGGTCAACGAGCGGGGGCTGGCCGACTCGATCGAGCAGGTGATGGTGCCGGCTCCGTCGTCGCCATAGCGACCAGCAGCAGCGGGTAGAACCAGACGACGTAGAGGTAGAACCAGTGCCCGGCGGCGAGCTGGAGGCCGATCAGCAGCGCCGCGCCGAGGGCGGCCGCCTGGGCGAGCGTCTTGCGCCGAGGGCGGAAGGCGAAGAGCAGGGCGAGGACGCCCACCGCGACCAGGATCGCGACGCGCAGGGGCTCGAGGTCGGGCACCTGGCCCCAGACGCTGAACGGCGAGTCGCGGTCGGCCTGGTAGGCGATCGTGCGCTCCCAGACGGTGGCGAGGCCCGGGTCGAGGGCTGGCCAGAGGAGGAGCGCGGCGGCCGCTGCGGCAAAGGACAAGAGCGCCAGCACCGCGGGACGGAGCGCTAGGCCGGCGGGTCCTGTCGCCGCAGGGGACCCACCACCCCTTCCGGTAGCTGAAGCTTCCTCAGGGGTGGTCCCCCCTACGGCGCCACCCGCCGGAGAAAGCATGGTGATTAGCGGTACTAGAAGCACGGGCGCGAACTTGGTCATGACGGCCATCGCCAGAAGGGTGCCGCGAGCTATCGGCCGCGCGAGGAAGAGCAAGGTTGCGGTAAGCAAGAGGGCGACGAGGGTGTCGTTGGAGTTCGACTCGAGGGCTAGGGCGGTGTAGGGGTAGGCGGCCCAGGCGAAGGCGAGAGTCGCGGCGAGCTTGCGGTCGCGGAGGCGCGAGCCGAGGAGGTAGAGGAGGGCGATCGTGGCGAGGTCGAAGACGACCGCGGCGGCGTGGGCGGCGGGCAGGTCGTCCCATTCTCCGTTCCACGGCCAGATCGCCTCGAAGGGGACGTACGCGAGGTAGTTGGCGGTCCCATAGGTGTCGCCCTGCGCGACTTCGGCCGGGAAGTTGTCGTAGAGCGGCTCGCCGTGAGCGATCAGGTCGGCGCCGACGACGCTCGCGTAGCCGACGTCGATGACGCCCGAGTCGGCGACGTCGAGGCCGACCCGAACGCCGACCAGGAAGAGCGCCGCGACAAGCAGCCAGCTAGCGGGCCAGGCGGGCCGCAGCCCCTCGCCGCCGCGCAGCCCGACCCAGAGGCAACGGCCGAAGAGGTAGAGGAGCACCGGGTACTGGAGCGGCACCGAGACGCCGATCTCCGCCCTGTTGAAGAAGAAGTGGGAGACGCCGAAGCCGAGCAGGACGAGCAGGTCGAGGTTGGCGAGCCTCCACGGTCGCCGCCAGTCGACAAGCCCCAGCAGGAAGAGGGCGCAGAGCGGCAGGAAGACGTACGGGGCGTTGAGGGCCCGGCCGAAGGCGCCCTCGTAGCCCCGCGCCATCTTCCAGTCGACCTGGTAGCCGGTCCACGCCTCGCGCACCGCTCCGGCGCGCGGATCCACCACCACGAGCGCGACCCGCTCCTCTTCGTCGAAGTAGGAGACCTCCCAGGCGCCGTCGGCTTTGCTGGCGCTGTAGCTCAGCTCTCCCGGCTCCCGCCGCAGCTCGAGCACAGCCGGCTCCCGCTCGGCGATCCGGATCGCCTCGGCCGCCGTCACGTCGGCGCTGGCGGTGGGCGCCGAGGCGAGGGCCAGCAGGACGAGCGCGGCCGTGAGCCGCTTCACAGCCCGAAGTGCTCGATCACCACCGGCACCACGTCCCGCAGCGCCCACTGCTCGCGCTCGGCCGCGTCGTCCGGCCCGCAGCCGACGAAGAGCAGCGGGCCGAGCGAGTCATCGCGGTGGAGGGCGCCGTGGCTGCCGCCGCCGGCATGGCTGACCCCTCCCCAGTCGACCGCCTCGTACCCAGGCGCGAGGGAGAGGACGAAGTCGCCGCCGCCCGGCGAGGCGAGCGCCGACCACAGCCGGGTCAGCGCGTCGGGATACTCCTCGCTCTCGAAGCGGCCGTTCTCGACCCGCGCGGCGAGGGCGGCCTCCTCCCCCTCGATCTCCCAGCCCACGCCGCGGCGGTCGCGGATCGACTCGCCGGGCGCAAAGCGCAGGCGGCCGCCACGTCCCTCGACCGCCGCCGCCTCGCCCTCGCGCCAGCAGACGAGGTCGATGCCTTCCGTCTCGACCAGCCGCTTGCGCACCTCGCCCGGATCGGCGCGCGGCCCCTCGCCGGGGAGGAGGTAGACGTGGGCGGCGCGGCCGGTCGGGCTGACGGCGAGCTGCGCGAGCTCGGGCCGGTCGTCCGAGGGGCGCAGCACGTCCCACTCCCGAGCCAACAGCTCGGCGAGTGGCAGACCGCGCTTGACCGGCGTCTGGGCGTGGTCGGCGAGCAGGATCACCGCGTTGGTTGCGAGGAAGCGGTCGAGGTCGCCGCAGGCGTCGACCAGCTCGGCGAAGCAGCGGTCCGCCCTGGCAATCGACTCGACGGTCGCCTCCGGCCCGTGGCGATGCGAGTAGGAGTCGTTGTCGGGCAGCGAGAGGAGCAGGAAGTCGTAGCCGTCGTTTCTCGCCAGCTCGGCGGCGCAGCAGGCGGCGTACTCGTCGCGGTTGCCGGGGATCGAAGTCGAGCGGCAGGGGACCTGCCGGCTCGCGTAGAGGTCGCCGTAGAAGAGCTCGGCCGGTCCCCACGTGTGAAGGCGGAAGTGCAGTCCCGTGCTCTCGACGGCGCGGCGCGCCAGCCCCTCCAACGTGACCTGGTGCCGATGCCGGCCGCGGTAGATGAGGAACGGCGTGCAGGCGGTCCTCAGGCCGGCGTCGTCGAGCCGCTCGAACAGCGTCTCCGCGTCCGGGTTGAGGTGCGCGAGGTTCATGTTGTAGACGAGGTCGTAGAGCGCCCGGAAGACGCCGACGCTGCGCGTCGCGTCGAGCGAGGAGCCGTACTCGACGTAGCGGCGCTCGATCCGGTGGTACCAGTTCATGCCGCTGATCCAGTGCCGATCGGCGGTCACGCCGGTGGCGATCTCGGCAGAGGCGACCGGCGTGACGGACGGAAAGCTCGAAACGCAGTCCGGGATGAGCACGCCGCGCTCGATCAGCGCGCCGAAAGTCGGCGCCCGCCCCTCGCCCACCGCGCGTTCCAGCATGTCGGTGCGCAGCGAGTCGACGTAGGCGAGGACCAGCTTCTTCGGGCGCCCTGGCATCGGGCGCGAATGATGCACGGTCGGGCCGGGCGGGCCGGCGGGCAAGCAGGCCTAGCGGAGGATGCGCAGGCCCGCGTGCTTGCGCTGGGCCCTGCGGTGGCGGGAGACGCCGAGCCAGACGAGCGCGACGAGGACGAGCAGCGTCAGCGGCTCCAGCAGGACGGCCAGGGCGGTGACGAGGAGCGCGGCGAGGGAGATGAGGAAGGCGAGCGCGGCGCCGCGACTGCCCTCGCGACGGCTGGCGCCGCCGACCACGTCGCTGATCACCACGCAGGCCACCGCGGCGCCGAGCAGACAGGAGATCGCGGCGAGAAGGTCGCTCAGGTCGGCCGCGTCGGCGAGCAGGAAGCCGGCGACGAAGCCGATGACGGCGGCGAGCAGGGTCATCCTGCCGCGTGCCGAGCCGTGCGTGCCGGTGGTGCCGGCCAGCATCCCGACCGCGATCCCTATCCCGAGCACGAGACCGATCCCTTCCAGGAAGTCCACGTCGAAAACCTACACTTCAGAGATGGTCGAGCCACCCCACCGGCGACGGGCCCACACGCGGACCCGCGACCTCGAGCGCTACGCCGGCCTCTTCGCCGAGCGAACCCGGGTCATGCGCTCCTCGGCGATGCGCGACCTGATGGCGGTCACGGCGCGGCCCGAGGTGATCTCGCTCGCCGGGGGCCTCCCCGACACCTCAACCTTCCCGGCTGGCACCTTCGCCGCGCAGATGACCAAGATCGCCCAGGAGTCGACCGCCGAGGCGCTCCAATACGGGCCGACCGAGGGATTCGAGGAGACGGTCGACTGCATCGTGCAGGTGATGGGGGCCGAGGGGATGCTCCCCGACCCCGACGACGTGATCGTCACCACCGGCGGCCAGCAGGCGATCGACCTGGTCTGCAAGACGCTGGTGGATCCGGGCGACGTGGTCGTCTGCGAGGCGCCCACCTACCCGGGCGCGGTGCCGGTCTTCTGCAGCTACCAGGCCGACGTCGTGCAGATCGACTGCGACGAGGACGGGATGCGCGTCGAAGAGCTGGAAGCGGTCCTGGCGAAGCTCGACGCCGAGGGGCGGCGGCCCAAATTCGTCTACTCGGTGCCGAGCTTCCAGAACCCCGCCGGCGTGACGCTGTCCCTGGAGCGACGGCGTCGGCTGGTCGAGCTGGCTCGCCAGCGGGAGCTCCTGGTAGTCGAGGACAACCCCTACGGCCTGCTGCGCTTCGGCGGCGAGCCGCTGCCCCCGCTCTACCAGCTCGACGGCGGCGACTTCGTCATCTACGTCGGCACCTTCTCGAAGATCCTCTCCCCCGGCATCCGGCTCGGCTGGGCGGTGGCGCCGCCGCCGGTGATGGAGAAGATCGTGCTCGGCAAGCAGGCGGCGGACCTCTGCACCTCGACGCTCACCCAGCACTTCGTCCGCGAGTACTTCGCCGAAGGCAAGTGGCGCGAGTACGTCGAGAGCCTGGTCGAGATCTATCGCGATCGGCGCGACTCGATGGTCGGCGCGCTGCGCGAGCACTTCCCCGCCGAGGCGACCTGGACCGAGCCCGACGGCGGCCTCTTCATCTGGGCGACCCTGCCCGACTACATCGACACGAGCGACCTGCTCGCCAAGGCGTTGCGAGAGGACGTCGCCTTCGTCCCCGGACAGGCGGCTTACGCGGACGAGGGCCGCGGACGCAGCTCCATGCGGCTGAACTTCTCCGGCGTCGGCGAAGAGGAGATCCGCGAGGGCATCCGCCGCATCGGCGCCGCGGTCGCCGAGCAGGTGGAGTTGTACGAAGCCCTCACCGGCGAGCGCCCGCGCATGCCCGCGGGCGAAGCCGAGGAAAGGGGCGGAATCGAGTCACGGCCGGGTCCGCCCCCGTCGCGGTCCGATTCTTCGGGGGCGGACTCGGTCGTATTGCCGTTCCGCCGCTCGGGCGAGGGCTCGGCGTGAGGGTCGCCGTGCTCAAGGGCGGCCGCTCGCTGGAGCGGGGCGTCTCCCTGCGCTCGGCGGCGCGCGTCGAGGACGCCTTGGAGCGGCTTGGCCATGAGGCGATCGCGATCGACGCCGACAAGGAATTGGTCAAGCGGCTGGGCGAGACGGCGCCCGACGTGGCCTTTGTCGCCATGCACGGCCGGGGCGGCGAGGACGGCACGGCGCAGGAGCTGCTCGAGCTGCTCGGCATTCCGTTCACCGGCCCGGGCGTCGCCGCCTGCGGGCGCTGCATGGACAAGGTCGTGGCCAAGCAGGCGCTCCGCGGCGCCTCCGTTCCGACGCCGGACTGGTTCGCCTTCAACGAGACCGCGTTCCGCGAGCTGGGGGCGGCCGACGCGCTCGGCGAGCTGGAGGAGCGGCTCGGCTTCCCGCTGGTCGTCAAGCCGAGCCGCGGCGGATCGGCGCTGGGCGTGAGGTTCGCGGCGGCCCGCGAGGAGGTCCCGGCGGCCCTGGTCTCCGCCTTCAGCTACGACGACCGGGTCCTCCTGGAGCGCTTCGTCGAAGGCCGCGAGCTGGCGGTGAGCGTGCTCGGCGCGGAGCCGCTCCCGGTCGTCGAGGCGATTCCGGCCGACGGCGATCGCTACGACTTCGAGGCCCGCTACGAGATCGGCCGCACCGAGTTCGCCTGCCCGGCCCTGCTGGCGCCGGCGGAGGCCGAGGCGGTCACCGGCGCCGCCCTTGCCGCCTACGAGGCGCTCGGCTGCTCCGGGTTCTCGCGCGTCGACCTGATCCTCGGCGAGGACGGCCCTCAGGTGCTCGAGGTCAACGCGGTCCCGGGCCTGACCGACACCAGCCTCCTCCCCCAGGCCGCCGAGGCGGCGGGGATCTCGTTCGAGGGCCTGGTCGAGCGGATCCTCGAGCTGGCGCTCCAGCCGGCGGCGGCCTGAGCGCTACGGGTCGCCCTGGGCGAAGTCCTCGGGGGAAACCTCGTCGAGGAACTCTTTGAACTTGCCGACGACCTCCTCGGTGTCCTCGACTTCGTGCTCGAACTCGATCGCCGACTCCTCGATGACATCCTCGGCCGCGAAGATCGGCGCCGAGACCCGGACCGCGAGCGCCAGCGCGTCCGAGGGCCGCGAGTCGATCTCCATCTCGGAGCCGTCGCTAGAGACGGTGAACGAGGCGTAGAAGGTGTTGTCGCGGAGCTCGGTGACGGCAACCCGCTCGCACTTGGCGTCGAGCTGCTCCAGCACGTCGGAGAGCAGGTCGTGGGTCATCGGCCGCGGCGTCGAGGCGCCCTGCAGCTTCATCAGGATCGCCGCCGCCTCGGGATGGCCGATCCAGATCGGCAGGAACCTGTTGCCGTCGACCGTTTTCAGCAAGACGATCGGCTGCTTGCCGACCATGTCGAAGCTGACCCCGTAGATCTGCATTTGCTGCAAAAGTTCGCTCCGCTCCGCGGTTGAGGGCGAATTATAGGTCGGGCCTACGCCTACCCGGGAGGAGCGGCGCGCACGCGCGCGGCAGGCAGTGGGCGATCCTGGATTCGAACCAGGGACCTCGTCCTTATCAGAGACGCGCTCTAACCAACTGAGCTAATCGCCCGAGCGAGGCCGATGATAGCGGCAGGCCGCTTGGCTCGGGCCGGTTCAGCGACCGCGCCGGCGGGCCAGCTCGAGCGCCTCGTCGACGTCGCCGAAGCGCAGCTCGACCGCGATCCCGTCGCCCT
>DASQDJ010000205.1:0-6186 GCA_035634215.1 Solirubrobacterales bacterium
CCGCGTCGCCTCGGTCGAGGGCGAGCGCGGCGCGCGCGGCGTCCGGCAGGCTCGGGACGAGCCCGACCGTCGTCGGGCCCGAGCCGGTGAGCAGGGCGAGCGGCGCCCCCGCGGCGCGCAGCGCGTCGAGCGCCTCGCCGACGTCGGGGCGCAGCGAGCGGGCCGCCGGCTCGAGGTCGTTCTCCAGCAGCCCGGCGTAATCGAGGGGCGAGACGCCGTCGCCGGCGGCGTCGCGGAGGCGTGCCGCGAGCCGGTCGAGCTCGGCGGCCGTCCGGCCCAGGCCCAGCCGGTCGGCCTCGGCGAAGACGGCCGCGGTGCTGAGGCCGCCGCCGGCCGGCAGGAGGACGACGGCATGCGGCGCCGGGTCGGGGAGGCGCTCGACCCGCTCGCCGGCGCCCTGGACGAGCGACAGCGCGGGGTCGAGCTGGGACGGGACGTCGGCGCCAAGCGAGATGGCGAGGTCGGCGAGGTCCAGGCCGGCGGGCCCCACGCTATCGCCGGGCGCGTTCGTCCCGCTATCCGTGACAGACGCGCCGCGCGCAGCTGCCAACCGCAGCACAGCCGCCGCGTCGGCGCTGCCGCCGCCGAGGCCGGCGGCCACCGGGATCCGCTTCTCGATCTCGATTCGCAGCGGCGGCGCCTCCCAGCCGCGCTCGCGCAACGCGGCCAGGGCGCGGGCGGCGAGGTTGTCGGAGGCGTCGCCCGGGACGTCCGGGCAAACGACCTCGTCGGCGTCGCCCGCCCTTCGCTCGCTCACCTCGATCGCGTCGGCGAGGGCCAGCGGCTCGAACAGCGAGCAGAGCTCGTGCAGGCCGTCCTCGCGGCGCGGCCCCAGGAAGAGGCAGAGGTTGAGCTTGGCGGGGGCGAGTGTGCGCATGTGGGGTGGGCTCTTTCCCGGTTAGGGGTCTCGCTCAACTTTTTCCGAAGACAGGAGATGGCTGTCCGCGGACCGGGCGCAGAAAAAGTACAAACCGCTCCGCCCCCTACCCGGACAGGCTCCTTGCCAGGGCGCGGAACTCGCTGGGTGAGAGCTGCTCGGCGCGGGCGTTCTCGGGGAGCCCCAGGTCGCGAAGGGCGGCACGGGCCGCGCCCAGCGACCCGGGCCGCACGTGCTCGACCGACCGCGCGAGCGACTTGCGGCGGTGGGCGAAGGAAGCGCGCACCAGCTCGCGCGTCGGGGCGTCGGCGGCGGGGCCGGTACGGCGCAGCGAGAGGATCGCCGACTCGACCCTCGGCCGCGGCCGGAAGACGGCCGGGTCGACGCTGCGCACCAGCTTCGCCTCGCAGGCGAGCTGGACGAGGACGCTCGGCGAGCCGTAGGCGCGGCTGCCGGGAGCGGCGCGCAGCCGGTCGGCGATCTCGCGCTGCACCATCACCGTCCAGAGGCCGACCGAGGGCAGCTCCTCGATCGTCCGCAGCAGCACCGGGGTCGCCACCGAGTAGGGCAGGTTGGCGACCATCGCGGTAGGCGCCGGGTCGAGCGTCTCGAAGTCGAGCTTCATCGCGTCCGCCCAGTGCAGGTCGACGTTAGAACGCGCCGCCAGAGGCGCCAGCGGCTCCTCGAGGCGGCGGTCCAGCTCGACGCTGTGGACGTGGCGCGCCGCGCCGGCGAGGCGCTCGGTCAGCACCCCTTCCCCAGCCCCGACCTCGAGCACCACGTCGTCGGCGGCGAGCGCGGCGTCGCGGAGGATCGCGTCGAGCAGATTGGGGTCGGCGAGGAAGTTCTGGCCGAGGCGAACCATCAGAGGGAGGGTCGCACTCGAGCGGAGCGGCCCACGGAGCGCTACCAGTCGAAGAGGGCGCGGGCGTTGGCCTCGACGGTCCGCTCCAGCTCCTCGTAGGAGACGCCGCGCACCTCGGCGACGAGCTTGGCGGTGTCGACCACGTAGGACGGCTCGTTCGGCTTGCCGCGCACGGTCTGCGGCGCCAGGTAGGGCGCGTCGGTCTCGACCAGGACCAGCTCGTCGGGCAGCTGCTCGGCCGCCTCGCGCAGGTCGTCGGATGCCGGATAGGTGACGTGCCCCGCGAACGAGCAGAACCAGCCGCGCTCGGCGGCGTCGGCCGCCCGCCATGGCGCCGAGAAGCAGTGGAGGACGACCTGGATGCCGTCGGCGCGCGCGTCGAGGACCTCGAAGGTCTCGTCGCTCGCCGTCGTCTCGTCCTCCGGGTCGCGGCAGTGGATGACGATCGGCAGCCGGTGGTCGCGAGCGATCTCGATCTGCGCCTCGAAGGCGCGCCGCTGCTCGGCCGGCGTCGCCAGGTCGCGGTAGTAGTCGATCCCGGTCTCGCCGACCGCCCGAACCTTCTCGTGGACGGCGAGCCGCGCGATCTCCTCCCCCATCGCGTCGGAGTAGCCGGACGCGTCGGTCGGGTGGCAGCCGACGCTGGCGAAGACCTCCTCGTGCCGCTCGGCCGCCGCGATCGCCGTCGCGTTCGTGTCCTCGCCGCCTTCCGCGTGGGCACTGCGGCCGAGCCCGACGTTGAGCATCCGCGTCACGCCGGCGTCGCGCGCGCGGGCGACCACGTCGTCCTCGGCGTCCTCGCAGAGGAAGAGGTGCGTGTGCGAGTCGATCATTGAGGCCCAGACTATGCCGCCCGGTCGAGCATCCGCCCGACCCTCGCCACGGTCGCCTCCGGTTCGTCCTCCATCTGGCTCCAGGTGACCCGCGCGCTCCGGTAACCGCCGGCGCCGAGCAGCTGATCGCGCCAGCGGTCCCGCTCGAAGGCGGCGGCGGTGCCGTGGGTGCGCTCGCCGTCGGTTTCGACGACGAGCCGCTGCCGCTCCCAGAGGAAGTCGACCTCCAGCAGCCGCCCTTCTATCCGGAGCGTCACGTTGCAGCGCGGCCGCGGCAACCCTGCCTCGGCGATGGCCGCGAGCAGGCGTGCCTCGAGGACGCTACGGAGCTTCGGTGGTTTCGCCTCGCCAGTCCGCCACGGCTCCAGGACGCGGCGCAGCGTCGGCGCGCCACGCCGCCGCCTCCTTGCAAGCAAGCGGTCGATCGACGTGACGTCGAGCCGCCGCAGCACTGCCGCCTGCTCGACTAGGCGGCGCAACGTCGCCTCCCCCGCCGCGCCCGCCATGTCGACCAGCGTCCGCGAGACGGTCGTGCACGGCACCTCGGCGTGGGCGGTGACCTCGTCGGGCGGGAGTGGATGACCGCGGTGCCACCGCACTCCATCGAGCCGCCGCCCACGCTTGCCAGGTGCGATCACGTCGATCAGCGCCGGTCGTCGGTCCCAGAGACCGAGAAGCTCCGCCGCGCTGCCGTGCGAGAGGACTGCCTCCGGCCTGCAGGCGAGAACGGCGGCGAGCATGAAGCCGTGGCGGCCGACGGCACGATGCCCAACCGCGTATACAGCGGGAAAGAGCGGCTGCAACACGCCGCACACAAGCCGACGGTCGATCATGTCGTCGGTCAAGCCAATCCCCTTCAACTGGTCGCGTGACACAACACCATGCTGTCTCGTCGCGAGCCACGCCATCGCGGCACCGACCGTCCCCTTCCGGTTCCCTCTAGCCGCCATATGTGCGGCTAAGGAGGACCGGAAGCGAATTCGCCCCCCGGTAGCCTCCTCTCACACATGTCCGACCGCGATTTCATAGCCGCCACGAGGGAACGCGTCGTCGTCTTCGACGGCGGCATGGGCGCGACCCTGGAGCAGTTCGACCTCACCCAGGAGGACTACGGCGGCCTCGAGGGCAAATGCCACGAGGCGCTGGTGCTGAACCGCCCCGACGTGATCGAGGGCGTCCACGCCTCGATGCTCGAGGCCGGCGCCGAGGTGGTCGAGACCGACACCTTCCAGGGCTCGCGGCTGAAGCTCGAGGAGTGGGGGCTCGGCGAGCACACGCTGGAGATCAACCGCAAGGCGGCGGAAATCGCCCGCAAGGCAGCGGGCGAGGAGCGCTTCGTCGCCGGCTCGATCGGGCCGACCGGCTTCCTGCCCGCCTCCGACGACCCAACCCTCGGCGACATCTCATTCCGCCGGCTGGTCGAGGTCTTCGCCGAGCAGGCGCGCGGGCTGGTCGAAGGCGGCGCCGACCTGATCATCGTCGAGACGGCCCAGGACATCCTCGAGGTGAAGGCGGCGATCTTCGGCGCCCGAGCGGCCTACGAGGAGACGGGACGGACGCTGCCGATCCAGACCAGCGTCTCGCTCCTCCCGCAGGGCGGCAAGATGCTGCTCGGCACCGACATCGCCGCGGTGCTGGTGACGCTCGCCGCGCTCGACGTCGACGTGATCGGGCTCAACTGCTCGACCGGTCCCGAGGACATGCGCGACGCGATCCGCTACCTGGGCGAGCACAGCCCGCTGCCCGTCCACTGCATCCCCAACGCCGGTCTGCCCCTGCAGGGACCCGACGGCGAGACGATCTTCCCGGAAGAGCCAGGCCCGCTGGCGGCGACGCTCGGCGAGTTCGTCGAGCGCTACGGGGTCGGCATCGTCGGCGGCTGCTGCGGGACGACGCCCGAGCACATCGCGGCAATCCGCGAGCGGGTTGACTGCCACGTCCCGGGCGAGCGTCCCTCCCCCGGCCCGATCCAGGTCTCCTCGATGATGACCGCGACGCCGCTCGTCCAGGAGCCGCGCCCGACCCTGGTCGGCGAGCGCGTCAACTCGCAGGGGTCGAAAAAGGCCAAGGAGCTGCTGCTGGCCGAGGACTACGACGGCCTCGTCCAGGTCGCCGAAGACCAGGTCGAGGGCGGCGCCCACGTGCTCGACGTCTGCGTGGCGCTGACCGAGCGCGCCGACGAGGACGAGCAGATGAAGGCGGTCGTCGAGCGGGTCTCGCTTACCCAGCCGGCGCCGATCCAGGTGGACTCGACCGAGCCCGAGGTCATCGAGGCGGCGCTCGAGCAGATCCCGGGCCGCGCGATCGTCAACTCGATCAACCTCGAGGCCGGCCGCGACAAGGCCGACCGCGTCATCCCCCTCGCCAAGGCGCACGGCGCGGCGCTGATCGCGCTGACGATCGACGAGGTCGGGATGGCGAAGACGGCCGAGCGCAAGGTCGAGATCGCCAAGCGGATCCGCGACATCGCGTGCGACGAGCACGGCCTCGACCCCGAGGCGCTGATCTTCGACGCGCTCACCTTCACCCTGACCACCGGCGACGAGGAGTGGAAGCCCTCGGCGGTCGAGACGATCGAGGGCATCCGCCGCATCAAGGCGGAGATCCCGGGCGTCAAGACCTCACTGGGCGTCTCCAACGTCTCCTTCGGCGTCTCGCAGCCGGCCCGCGCCGTCCTCAACTCGGTCTTCCTGCACCACTGCGTCGAGGCGGGGCTCGACCTGGCGATGGTCAACCCCAACCACATCACGCCGTACAGCGAGATCTCCGACGAAGAGCGCGAGCTGACCGACGACCTCGTCTTCAACCGGCGCGACGACGCGCTGGAGCGCTTCATCGCCCACTTCGAGTCGAAGGGCGAGGAGGCGACCGAGGAGGCCGGCGACCCGACCGAGGGCATGGAGCCCGAGGAGGCGCTGCACTGGCACATCCTGCGCCGCAAGAAGGACGGGGTCGAGGACTGGATCGAGCGCTCGGTCGAGAAGATCGGCGCCGTCCCCACCCTGAACGAGGTGCTGCTGCCAGCGATGAAGGAGGTCGGCGACAAGTTCGGCGCCGGCGAACTGATCCTGCCCTTCGTCCTGCAGTCGGCCGAAGTGATGAAGCGCGCCGTCGCCCAGCTCGAGAACCACCTCGACCGGATCGAGGGCCACACCAAGGGCAAGGTCGTGATCGCGACCGTGTTCGGCGACGTCCACGACATCGGCAAGTCGCTCGTCAACACGATCCTCACCAACAACGGCTACACGGTGATCGACCTCGGCAAGCAGGTCCCGGTCGACACGATCATCGAGGCGGCGGTCGAGAACGAGGCCGATGCGATCGGGCTCTCGGCGCTGCTCGTCTCGACCTCCAAGCAGATGCCGATCTGCGTCCAGGAGCTGCACCAGCGGGGCCTGGGGTTCCCGGTGCTGATCGGCGGCGCCGCGATCAACCGCGATTTCGGCAGCCGCACGCTCTACCCGCACGGCAAGGAGTCCGACGACGTCTACGAGCCCGGCGTCTTCTACTGCAAGGACGCCTTCCAGGGGCTCGACACGATGGACGCCCTGGTCGACGACGAGGCGAGGGCGGCGCTGGTCGAGAAGATCCGCGGCGAGGCGAAGGAGCTG
>DASQDJ010000206.1:0-9817 GCA_035634215.1 Solirubrobacterales bacterium
CGATTGCGATCTGGGCGATTGCCTCGGTGTTGCTCGGATGGGGAACGGGACAATTCGGCTTAGCCCTCCTAGCCTTCCTGGCGATTCCATTCGCGATCCCCTTCGGCTACCCGGACGACTATCAGTACAGCGAGCCGCTGCCGATCTGGTGGAGCGTCGCGATCTGCGCCTTCTTCTCCGCTGGCTTGATCTTCCTCACCGCACTCGTGAAGCGCACCACCGAACTCCGCCGCCACCGGCGGCCCTCCTAGCGGCAGCAGGTGCCGCTGAATAGAAGAAGCCCTCGCGGGAGCGGGGCTTTTGTACGAAGCGGCTGATGGGATTCGAACCCACGACCTTCTGCATGGCAATTTAGGCCGGACTTTGACCCCGACCGGCGGCGAACACGCTCAGTTGCAGGGATTTTGTCGCGGCGCTGTAGACGGCCGAAATTGGAAATGCGTGCGGATATGCGCCGATATGCAGCCATTCGGGCACTCGTGCGCGCGAGTGCCCGAAATCCGAGGTGCGGTTCGATTCCGCATACCTGCGCGGCTCTCCCAGGCCCGCGCCATACGGGCCTCATCGATCACCGGTCGTGCTCGTCAACCTTCACCTTGCTTCGGCTCAACTGGCTCTCTGGTAAGAGCCATCCGCACTACGTAGGAGCGATCATCGGCTGCGCGACGAGCGAGCTCGACACCGAGTTGCCGCAGATCGTGAGGCAATTTCGCCTCACTGACCAAGCGGGCAATCGCCGCCCGCACCTCACGATCACCACGATTGAATAGCTCCCGAAGGCGCTCGGCAAACGCGGCCCGAGTCGCATCGAGCCGGGGAGGCAGTTCGGTGAAGCCGATAATCGCCCGTTGCACCACTTTGCCACTCGGATCAAAGAGACCACCGAGAAGGATGGACTCGAGGAGGGGATGGTTCGTGACCGCACGACCGAGACCAGCCGCCTCGCTCGCATCTATACGCACACGAGGATCGCTGTCGCGCGAGAGCACCAAGAGGGCGGGCAGATACTCGTCGATCAAACCAGCGGCCATCGCGAACTCCAGCTTTGCCGCGCGGATCAGGGCAGGTGGATAACTTCCCCAGAAAGCTTCCGAGCCTGCCTCAGGGATCTTCTCAAGAAGGCCGGGTCGTGTCTTGTGATCGAAAAGTCCATGATGCGTGATCGCCGCAAGGAACTTGATCGAGTCGTAGCGCATATTCCTCGGCAGCGATGCGTCGGCGGCAATCGAGAGAATGAGGTCCAGCGTCCTTTGGGGTATCTCGCCCAACTTGACGACCGCCGACGCAAGCGTGTTAGTGGTGCTTACGGCCGCCATCGAGGCCGAGCCCGTGCGGGCTTCATCCACTTCCCGCAGGACGTCCTGGGTCAGCTCATCGATCACCAGACCGAGTTCGGCTTCGCCAAGCATCTTGTTTTTGCTCCAAACCAGGCGTACGACGACTCGCGCCGGCAGACGATCGGTGGGCTCAAATTCCTCCATTTCGCTGAGCCGCCCCATCAGCGTCGTAACCGTCGGCAGCGCATCGGCCTCGATCTCTTCCGCAGAGAGCACCGCCTCATAGAGACGCTCCGCCCCCTGGAGGGCAATTCTCTCGGCGACTGCCGGCGACATTCCTGAAGTGACCGCCCTGAGCTGATCATCTGAGAGTCGCTCGAGCTGCTCCACCCATTTCTCCGGCGCGCGAAGACCCAGGAGCGAAAACAGGACCGCATTCCTCCGCAGAATCGGATGGTCAGTCGCGACAGGTTCGATCCGGTCAAGTAGAGCTATCGCGGTGCCTTCGGAAATCAGGTCCCAGCACTCGATCCCCGCCTCGATGAGACGGGGATCGAAGCGAGCCGTAACCGATCCTCCACGCATCAAACTGCCGATGACGAAATCGGCCGAGCCGCCATCAAAATGAGGCTCGGCAAGGTCGACGATCTGTGGTATTTGCTGCCCTCTCCCGAGCGCCCATAGTGCCACTGCCGAGGCGTACTCACCTGGGGAGTCGGCACCGCCACGCAGGAGGTACACGGCGAGTTGAGTTTGCACCTCACTGCGCAGCCATATCGCACCCGCCCACCGCGCCTGCATCTCGGCCGCATAGACCTCACGTCCTCCGTCCGCACCGATTGAGAACGAGAGCAGCCATGGAGCGCGAGCAGCCGACTCGACGTCCATGCGCAAGGCGTTCTGGGCCGCTTCTCCGAGAAGACCCGTGATCGCCCGCTGTTCGGTGAGCGGGTCAGCCGAACCACCTGCGAGCGGAAAGTCGCCACCGAACAGGTTGTACCTCTCACGGTCGATCGCCTGTGCGAGCAGAGATCCGTCTGGTGCCCATCCTTTGGCCAGCTCGAAGAGCGTCGGCAGCAACTCATCCCACTTGTACTCGAAGGCGGCGTAGGCGAGCTTCATCGTCAGCCGGGCCTTCAACTCGGGGTCGTCCAGTCGCTCGATCTCCTCGCGGGTCTCGGCGATCCTTATCGGATCGAGATCAACCTCGGACCAGGCCAAAAGCAAAAGGCCGAAAAGGCGCTCGTCGCGATCGTTGGATCGACTCAGGGCCTGGTATGCCGCGTGGGCCTCCCCCGATTCGCCCGATACCTCCGCCCAAATGCCGCGTGCTGCTCGTCCGAGCGCGTCATCCGCGGCGGGCCCTTCCGGACGACGCCTCAGGCTCATGGCGTCAACGAATTCGACGGCACCCTGCTCCCCCGAAGAAAGAAGCGTCATTCGATCCCAAAGCAGCGCGGCTGTCAGATCAGGACGCATCGAGGGCCTCGACGTAAGGGGGCCGACCTTGACTTCTAAGGGCGCGGAGGAGCAGGGCAACTAGATTTCCGGTCAGCGTCAGCCAGGTCTGCTCGCTGTCCAGGTTCTCGAGCTCCACGTAGGAAAAGTCGTTTTGATGTTTCTTCAGAAATTGACTCACCTCCGTGGATTGACGCAGGCGCTGAAATCGCCGTGGTCGATTCAGCCAGATCACAATGAGGTGAACTTCGTCCTCATCAAGGATGGCGAGAAGCTCCTCTTCAGTCCCGGGAGGCATGCGATCGCGCAGCATCACGATCGTCGCGCTGCTTCGGCGCGCCCTCTCAACGAAAAGGTCGTTCGTCTTGCCGCCCTTCGGAGCCTTCTCGCTCACCATGTCACGCCAGTCCCAAACCTCGATGACCGATTCCCACTCGCTGTCTGAAAGCTGTGGGCTGAATGCGTGCTCGATTAGGCCCTTGACTCTGACCTTTAGATCTTTGGCTTCCTCCCCGTAAGAGACGAAAAAAGGAAAGCGGCTGTTCGCGACGCTGTAAGGACGTAGCGTACTGCGAGGCGAGCCGCTCGAGGGTCTTGAATCCACGGACGGGGTTCTATATGCCTCTCGAGCATTCAGCAAGCGCAGAGACATCCAGAGCGTGTTCCAGCGCCGCCGTTATGTCGAAGCCGTGCCAAAGAATGCAGCGCCCTAGCGGCGGTGCATAGCCAGGCTGAAGTCAGTCTTTCCCAGTAACGGGTAGCACTCGCACGCGCAAGCGATCTCTCGTCAGGCTCGCGATGGCTCCCCTCTTAAGATCCTCCGCCATCGATGGCAAATTGGCGGAAATCAACTCGGCCTGTTCGACAGGACGCAGATGATCGGCGGAGCGCAAGAGCAACACGGAGGGTGACGCCATCGAACCCAGTGCCAGCAGCGCCCCGAAGTCCGCGTCCGCAGTGAGCAGAACCCGCTCTTCATTCGCAGCGGCTTGCAAAATCTCGGGATCGGGAGCGCTCAGCAACCCAATGTCCCCGACATGGATCGCATCGTGCCCTGCTTCTTCGAGACGGCGTCCGACCTCGGGCGAGAGGTTCGCGTCGAGGAGCAGCTTCACGCTGCCGGCGCTACAACTGCCAGGTCGCGCTCCTGCACAGCGGCTGCTGCGTATTCGAGCGCAGCGAGGACATCCTCGCGTTCCAGGTACGGGTAGTCGGCCAGCAGTTCGTCGATGCTGGTGCCAGCGGCAAGCTGACCGAGCACCGCGCTGACGGTGACGCGGGTGTCGCGGATGCTGGGCAGGCCGCGCATCCGGTTTGGATCGACGGTGATTCGCTCCTGGGCCATAGGGCTAGGGTACCTCGCCGTCCGCCCGCTACCGCGTTTGCGGGACCAATGCCAAGGCGGAATCGGCCGAAATCGCCGCTAATCCCCGCATTCCATTCTGGGCACTAGTGCCCAGAATGGAGGCGATATGCGGGGGTGGTTTGATTTTCCCCCGGGAGGGCCACCTGCCGAAATGCAGGGGATTCGATGCGAAGCGGCTGATGGGATTCGAACCCACGACCTTCTGCATGGCAAGCAGACGCTCTAGCCAGCTGAGCTACAGCCGCACGAGAGCGGATTCTATCTGGGCGGGAAGGCGACCCGCAGGGCGGCCCTTCCGCCAGGGGGACTAGCCGCCAGGCACTTCTCCGGCGAGGGGCTTCGCGCTAGCCGTCGAGCTCGTCCAAGAGCCCCTGAAGGTCGAGCGGCGCGGTGAACATCGCGACTCCTTGGCCGTCGGGCTGGCGGGGCCACTCGTCTTTTGGTCTGTCCCAGTAGAGCTCGACGCCGTTGCCGTCGGGGTCGTCGAGGTAGAGAGCCTCGCTGACGCCGTGGTCGGACGCGCCGGTGAGGCGTATGCCGGCGTCGCCGAGGCGCCTCAGGGCGGCGGCGAGGGCACGCCGGGTCGGGTAGCGGATCGCCGTGTGGAAGAGGCCGGTGCTACCCGGCGGCGGCGGCGAGCCGCCGCGAGACTGCCAGGTGTTGAGGCCGATGTGATGGTGGTAGCCGCCAGCCGAGACGAACGCCGCTTCGTCGCCGAGGCGCTGCTGCAGCTCGAAGCCGAGCACGCCGCAGTAGAAGTCGAGCGCCCGGTCGAGGTCGGCGACCTTGAGGTGGACGTGGCCGATGTCGACGCCGGGGTCGATCGGCTGGTCGCGCGATTGGCCGCTCGGCTCCGGGGCGGTGTCATCCGTCGCTCCGGAGCCAGGCTCCACCGCGCCGCCCACCTCCTCCCCGTCTAGCACCTGGTTCACCAGCCGGTCGGCCTCCGCGTTCTCGGCCCGCCGCACATGGCGGATCGACCAGCGCTCGAAGTCGCCAAGGGCGCGCTTCGCCTCCGCGTGCAGCTCGCGCAGCGTCGCGTCCTTGACCTTGTACTCGCCCCTCACCTGCTTGACGATCAGCTCGGAGTCGCCGACCAGCTCCAGCTCGTCGGCCCCCCGCGCCGCCGCCCGCTCGATGCCGAGCAGCAGCGCCTTGTACTCGGCGACGTTGTTGGTTGCCGTCCCGATCCGCTCGCCGCGCTCCTCCAGGACCTCGCCCCCCTCCCCGCGCACGACGACGCCGATCGCGGCCGGCCCCGGGTTGCCGCGCGCGCCGCCGTCGACGTTGACGGTCAGCTTCCGCATCGGAGCCGGGCGCCGAGGATCAGTCGGCCGGCCTCGGCCCTGGCGTTCCACTGACGGGCGGAGCCGTCGAGCTGGGCGAGCTCCTCACCCCGGCCGAGCTGGAAGACGGGTCGCCGCTCGTCACCGAGGTCCACGCCCCACTGGTACCAGCAGAGCTCCCAGGCCACCGTGATCCGTACCTCGCTCGGCGAGCCGGCGGCGGCGCCCACCGAGACGAAAGGCGTGCCGAGGGTGCGGCTCAGGCCCGCCACCGTGCGCGCCGCCTGGCTGCGGTTGAAGCGCCGCACGCCCCGCTCAAGCGGCCCGAGCGACGAAGCGTCGCGAGCGGCCATCCGTCCGACCGTCGCCCCGGGCGCCGCGGGATCGGCCGGCCGAAATCGCTCTTTGACCCTCACGCGCCCAAGCTAGCAGCGGGCCGGCCGCCTCAGGCCGTCGCGGCCTCCCCCGAACGGGCGGCTGCAACGACCTTCTCCGCGAGATGAGCGGGAACGGGGTCGTAGCGCTCGAGCTCCACCGTGAAGTCGGCCCGGCCGCCGCTGATCGAGCGCAGGTCCGGCGCGTAGTCGAGCACCTCGGCCATCGGCACCTCGGCCCTGACCTCGGTCGCCGAGCCCTTCGGCTCCATCCCGAGCGGGTGGCCGCGCCGCGAGTTGAGGTCGCCGATCACGTCGCCGACGCAGTCCTCGGGACAGCTCACGGTGAGGCGGACGATCGGCTCCAGCAGGACCGGGTCCGCTTCGGCCATCGCCTCCCGGAACGCCATCGTGCCGGCCACTTTGAACGCCATCTCCGACGAGTCGACGTCGTGGTGCTTGCCGTCGACCAGGCGCACCCGCACGTCCTTGACCGGATAGCCGGCGACGGTGCCGTGGAGCATCGCCTCGGCGACGCCTTTCTCGACCGCGGGGATGAAGCCGCCGGGGATCGCCGCCCCCTTGATCCGGTCGACGAACTCGAGCCCCGCCCCGTCCTCGGCCGGCTCGATCTCGATCCTGCAGTCGGCGAACTGGCCGCGCCCGCCCGACTGCTTCTTGTAGCGGGCGTGTGCCTCGGCCGGCCGCCGGATCTTCACCTGGTAGGGGACGCGCGGCGGGTGCAGGTCGATCTCGGCGCCGAAGCGCCGCCTCATCCGCGCGACGATCACCTCGACGTGGACCTGGGTGAGGCCGGCGAGGATCTGCTCGCCGGTCTGCGCGTCGCGGTGGACGTCGAGCGTCGGGTCCTCCTCGCGCAGGCGGCGGATCGCCGCGGCAGCCTTCTCCTCGTCGCCCTTCGACTTCGGCTCGAAGGCGAAGGCCATCACCGGCGCCGGCAGATCGAGCGGCGCGAAGGAGACCTTCCCGTGCGCGTCGCCGAGGACGTCGCCGGCCTGCGTGTGCTTCAGCTTCGCGACCGCGCCGATATCCCCCGCGCCCAGCTCTTCCACCGGCTTCAGCTCCTTGCCGAGCGGCCTGTTGAGCTGGCCCACGCGCTCCTTCTCGCCGCGGCTGACGTTGAAGACGTGCGAGTCGGAGCGCAACGTGCCGCGGCAGACCCGGAAGAGGTTGATCCGCCCCGCGTAGGGGTCGGCCAGCACCTTGAAGACGTAGGCGACCAGGGGGTCGTCCTCCTCGGGCGTCACCTCGAGCGGCGCCCCATCGCCGTCGAGAGCGGCGAGCGGCCCGCGCATCGCCGGCGAGGGAAGGTCCTCGACCAGCGCCCGGAGCAGCCGGTCGGCGCCGAGGTTGCGGGTCGCGACGCCGCAGGTGACCGGGAAGATCCGCCCCGCCGTCACGCCCTGCTTGAGGACGCCGACGATCTCCTCGTGGTCAATCGACTCGCCGTCGAGGTAGCGCTCCATCAGCTCGTCGGAGTTCTCCGCCACCTCGTCCATCAGCTTCTCGCGCTGCTCCTCGGCCCGCTCGCGCAGGTCCGCGGGGATCTCGACTCGCTCGGCCGAGTCGCGCGCGCCGTCTTCGTAGACGAAGGCCTCCATGTCGATCAGGTCGACGACGCCGCGCACCTCGTGCTCGGCGCCAATCGGGATCTCGGTGGCGACGACGTGCGGGCCGAAGGCGGCCTTGAGCCCGTCGAGGACGGCGAAGAAGTCGGCCCGCTCGCGGTCGAGCATGTTGACGAAGACAAGTCGCGCCAGCCCCTCGCGGTCGGCCCGCTCCCAGAGACGCTGGGTCTGCACCTCGACCCCGTTGACGCCGTTGACGACGACCACCGCGGCGTCGGCGACCCGCAGCGCGGCGATCGCGTCGGCGACGAAGCTCGGCTCGCCGGGGGTGTCGATCAGGTTGATCTCGCGCCCGTCGTACTCGAAGGCGGCCACGGAGGCGCCGATCGACATCTCGCGCGCCTGCTCGTCGGGCTCGTGGTCGGAGAGCGTGGTGCCGGCGCTGACGCTGCCGAGCCGCCGCACCGCTCCCGCCTCGTAGAGCATCGCCTCGTGCAGGCTCGTCTTGCCGCAGCCCCGGTGCCCGATCAGGGCGACGTTGCGAATCCGGTCTGCGGCCTTGTGCGGCACGCAACGAGCTTACGCTCGAATCACACCTCTTGCAAAGCGGCTTTCAAGCGCATGACGGCCTTGGTGTGGAGCTGGGAGACGCGCGACTCGGTGACGCCGAGCACCTCGCCGATCTCGCGCAGCGTGAGGCTCTCGTAGTAGTAGAGGGCGATCACGAGCTGCTCGCGCTCAGGCAGCGACGAGATGCCCTCGGTGAGGCGATCCTTGATCTCGCTGCTGGCCAGCGACTCCTGCGGGTCGTCGGCACGCGGGTCGGAGATCGTGTCGAGCAGGGAGACGGAGTCGCCCGAGGAGTCGGAGATCGTCCAGAGCTCGTCGAGCGCGTAGACCGACGAGTTGGCGATTTCCAGCAGCGAGCCACGCAGCTCCTCGGGCTCGACGCCAAGCTTGGCCGCCAGCTCCTCCTCGGTCGGCGCCCGCTGCAACTCGTGCTCGAGCTTCGCCTGCGCCGCCTCGATTTCGCGCGCCCGGGACCTGACCGAGCGAGGGACCCAGTCGAGCGAGCGCAGCTCGTCGATGATCGCGCCGCGGATGCGGGTCATCGCGAAGGTCTCGAACTTGATGCCGCGCTCCAGGTCGAAGCGCTCGATCGCCCCGATCAGCCCCATCAGGCCGTAGGAGATGAGGTCGGCGTCCTCCACGTGGGAGGGCAGGCCCGAGCCGAGGCGACCGGCAACGAACTTGACCAGCGGCGAGTAGGCGACGACGAGCCGCTCCCGAGCGGAGGCGTCCCCCTCTACCTTGTAGCGCCGCCACAGGTCGCGGAGCTCAACCTCTTTGACGCCGGTTTCCATCGAAGTCGATCGATTCTATGGCCGAGGGGCGGATATCTCGCGCTCAGGCGCGCGGGTGGGTGGCTGCGTACGCGTCGCGTAGGCGGGCCGCATCGACCCGAGTGTAGACCTGCGTGGTCGAGATCGAGGCGTGGCCGAGCAGCTCTTGGATCGCACGCAGGTCCGCGCCTCCTTCGAGCAGGTGGGTCGCGAAGCTGTGGCGCAGCGAGTGCGGCGAGACGCCGGCTCCGATCGCCGCCTCCTTTATCCACAGCGCGAGGCGCCGCGTCACGTCGGAGTTGGAGAGCCGCCGGCCGCTCTTGGAAAGGAAGAGGGCCCGCTCGGCGCGATCGCCGACCAGGGCCGGGCGGCCCCGCTGCGCGTAGCGGCGCAGGGCGCGCTGGGCCGGCTCGCCGACCGGCAGCAGGCGCTCCTTGGAGCCCTTGCCGAGCACCCGCACCCGCTCGCTCTCGAAGTCGACCGAGTCGACTTCGAGGTTGACGACCTCCTCGCAGCGCAGGCCGCACGAGTAGGCGAGCTCGAGCATCGCCCGGTCGCGCAGCTCCAGCGGCGTGCGGGCGGGGATTCGCTCGAGCAGCGTCCGCACCTGCTCGGCGCTGAGCAGGCGCGGCAGCTTCTCCTCGCGCTTCGGGCTGGAGACGAGGTCGGCGGGGTTCTGCCCGAGCCGCTCGCTGCGCACCAGGAAGTCGAAGAGGCCGCGGATCGCCGCCAGCTTGCGAGCCACGCTGGCCGGAGCCGCGCCCGCCGCCGAGAGCGCCGCCGCGTAGCGGCGCACGTCCCGGTGCCGTACGTCGCCGGGACCGGCGCCCCTCCCCTTCGCCCACTCGACGAACTGGCCGAGGTCGACGCCGTAGGCCTTGCGCGTGCGCTCGGCGGCGTTGCGGGTCCGTAGATCGCGATCGTAGAGGGCGAGCGCTTGCTCCCAATCCATGCGAGTTGAATTCGGCCTCGCCTTACCGCGTCCTGCGCGCGAGGGGCGGGGGACCCTCTAAGCGGCTTGTACTTTTTCGGATGGTCATAACAGCCGAAGGCTGTCCTCCGAAAAAGTTGAGCGTGAGGGTCCCCCGCCCCTCGCGTCCCTACCCGATGTAGATCGGCGTGGC